>JAZLCY010000020.1:0-1616 GCA_045614485.1 Eubacteriales bacterium | reverse complement strand
TAGACAGACTCCTTTCGGATATGGGTATTGCATCCCGTAAGGAATCGTCCCAGGCGGCTCGCCGCGGAATGATAACCGTGAACGGCACCGTTGTCAAGGATGCATCAAAGCATATTAACCCCGAGTGCGACAGTATAACTTATATGGGCAGGGCGATAGAGTACCGCAAGCACGTGTACGTAATGCTTAATAAACCCGAAGGATACGTCAGCGCCACAGATGATAAAAATCTGCCGGTCGTAACCGAGCTTTTGTCAGATGAGCTTCGCCGTATGGAGCTGTTTCCTGTCGGTAGGCTTGATAGGGACACTGTCGGTCTTATGATACTCACCAACAACGGTCCGCTGGCGCACAGCCTTCTGTCCCCGAAGCACCACGTAGAGAAGGAGTACGTATTCAAGTGTGCCGAGCCTCTCACCACCGGTGCTGAGGATAAGTTCCGCGATAGGATCACCCTTGCCGACGGATATGAGTGCAAGGAGGCAGTCCTTACTCCCGATCCTGACAGAATGGGCGGCAGGATAATTCTCACCGAGGGAAAATACCACCAGATAAAAAGAATGATAGCATCCCTTAACAACAGAGTCACGTATCTTGAAAGAGTTCGTTTTTCGAGCATAAGACTCGATACCTCGCTTGAGCGCGGTGAATGGCGACTTCTCGGCGAGTGCGAGATCGCGGTTCTTGAGGCGGCAAAGTAACTATAAATATTTTAAAATATATAAAAAGTCTTTACAAAGTGCCGTGATTATGGTAAAATAAAAAGGCTATACAGTAATTTTTTTGCAACAATTGGAGAAACAAATGGATATCGTAAAAACATTAGCAGAGGAATTTAAAATCAAAGAGGAGCAGGTTGTAAATACCGTTGCGCTTATCGATGAGGGAAACACCATTCCCTTTATTTCAAGATACCGTAAGGAAGTAACCGGCTCGCTTGATGATGCCACTCTTCGTGATCTTAATGACAGGCTTCAGTATCTTCGTAACCTTGAGGATAGAAGGCAGACTGTTTCAAATCTTATTGAAGAGCAGGGAAAGCTCACTCCCGAAATTACCTTTGCACTTAACAATGCTAAAACTCTCGTGGAGATAGAGGATATTTACCGTCCCTACAAGCCCAAGAGAACAACCAGAGCTTCTATCGCTCGCGCAAAGGGTCTTGAGCCCCTTGCAAACTACATTCTCGAGCAGCGCGATGCATATGACGTTGCGATCGACGTTTATGCTGAGGAGTTTATTTCTGAGGAAGAGGGCAAGGAAGTTCCCACTGCCGAGGCGGCTCTTCAGGGCGCGTCCGACATTATTGCAGAGGATGTTTCAAACTCCGCCGAGATCAGAAAGGCTCTTCGTGAGTTCACTATGGCAAACGGTTCTGTTACCACCAAGGGAACTACTGAACAAACTTCTGTTTACGAAAACTATTATGATTTCTCCGAGCCTATAAAGAAGCTTCGAGGCCACAGAGTGCTCGCGATCAACAGAGGTGAGAAGGAAGACTTCCTTAAGGTTGCGGTAACGCTTCCTGAGGAGGACGGAATTGCTCAGCTCGTAGCAAAGGTTATCACCAACAAGCAGTCCGCAGCGCTTCCTTACCTTATGGCAACGCTTAAGGA
>JAZLCY010000019.1:0-1926 GCA_045614485.1 Eubacteriales bacterium | reverse complement strand
ATATACGGTGATGCGGCAGAGGATAACGGCTTTGACCTTGAGAGCTTGAATTATGATGGAATCGATGAGTTCATTAAAGCACGTACTAATGATAAGGTAAATAAAAAGAAACTCGGAAACGTGCTTCTGACGGGTGTTACGGGCTATCTCGGAATCCATCTGTTGATCGATCTTCTTGAAAGAGCCGATCTGTGTGATAAAATCGTATGTCTGGCAAGACCGAACAAGAGACTTACGGCTGAGCGCAGAGTAAAGGCTAACCTTTTC
This sequence comes from Eubacteriales bacterium, assembly GCA_045614485.1. GTDB lineage: Bacteria > Bacillota > Clostridia > Oscillospirales > CAG-272 > UBA1740. Next base: position 1,659 of record JAZLCY010000019.1, on the reverse strand, counting down.
TACTTCTCGGAAGAGGATTATTCCGAGGGGTACGGTGAAAAATGGATAGTAGCAGAGGGGGATATCACAAATCCCGATATCTTTACACAAGGCTGTGATATTCACTTTGATACCATTATCAACTCTGCGGCAAACGTTGCGCATTTTGCTTATGGAGATACCCTCACAAGGATCAACACGGACGGTGTTAAAAACCTTATTGCTTTTGCAAAGAAGCAAGGCGCTACTCTTTGTCAGGTGTCTACCATCAGCGTAGCAGGTTCGGCGAAAAGCATTGACGGAATTCAGTTTACCGAACGTGACTTCTATATCGGTCAGCGCATCCATAACAGCTACATTTATTCAAAATATATGGCAGAGCACGCGATGCTCAGAGCCGCAGTTGACGATGGGCTTGATATCAAGTTCATGCGTGTCGGAAATCTTCAGGGCAGGATCAAGGACGGAGAATTTCAGATGAATATCCATTCCAACGCATTTACGCGAAGAATGGCATCATATATCAAGGTGGGAGCCGTTCCCGAATCGATTTACGGCGCGACGGTTAATTTCTCGCCCGTTGATGAAACGGCGCACAATATTATCAGCCTTTGCGCGACGGATAACAGCACAGTGGCATTTCATATCTATCCCGCGCGCGAGGTAGCCTTCAAGGCGCTCTTTGACGGACTCGCGAAGCTCGGTTACAACGTTGAGGTGCTCTCAGATGATGATTTTGCTGCACTTGTTAAGGAGAAAAAACACACGGATGAAGGAAGAGAGCAACTTGAAGGACTCTTCACGGGCGGTATCGAAGGAGGACTTCGCGATATTCCCGTGGTGCAGCCTCTGACCGATTCTTATATCCGACAGCTTGGTGATTCTTGGAGTGATATCACTCCCGAGTATCTTGACAAATATCTTTCCGCACTTGACGGAATGGACTTGTTTTAATTTATATTTACATAAGAAAGGATTTTAAAAAATGGAAATAGTTGCACTTTGGAGTTTTGCCGTATTTCTTGCCTCGTTTTTCGCTGCATTTTTGGCAGGAGTAACCTTTGAACCGAAATACCCGAAAAAGATACGCTATCCCTTGTGGGCGGTAGCCGCTGTCGTTGCTTATGGAATTACCTTTTTATCTTATTACATAAACCTTACAAACGACGCGGTCGGAATTCTGGGCGTTTCGGTATTGGTCACCTTGATGATATGCCTTTTGTATCAAGGAACGCTTTCGTCAAAAATTTTCGTATCGCTTACAGCTTGCCTTATCGCAAACGTTTGTACGTTTATGTTCTGCGGTACTACTGACACCCTTCTTGCGGGAAGGCTTGGACTTATCGTCGCAAGCCCGTACGAAGTTCCCAATCTTCTCTTCTTTATCGGTATCAAGGTTGTGGTATATTCTATCTTCTTCTTTGTTTATTTCCGCTTCCTTCGCAAGCATTTCAGAGAAATGATAGATTCTCTTGAGGGAAAAATGACTCCCTTTGTAGCCGCACCTGCGGTTTCGCACATTGGTTTCTACGTTATCAATCTGTTCTCCAACGCAAACGGTATTTTCCCCGGTCATTTCTGGTTCTTCCCGCTGTATCTGACTGTTTGTGTTATCTTCGTTATCGAGTTCGTTCTGATTTTCCACTCTATTCTGTCTGCATCCCGTGAAATGAAGAGCGC
>JAZLCY010000018.1:0-17903 GCA_045614485.1 Eubacteriales bacterium | reverse complement strand
CCATTTTTTTTTGCCTTTGTCAATAGTTTTTCTGAAAATACATCTAAATAACCTCTCATTTTTAAAAAATAATATTGACAGATGCCCGATTTTATGATATTATTGTAATGCTTTTGTATAAAAGTAAAATAATTGCAGGTGTGGCGGAACGGCAGACGCGCTGGTTTCAGGTTCCAGTGTTGAGAGACGTGTGGGTTCAAATCCCGTCACCTGCACCAAAATAAGGAGTTAGCCCTTGCGGTAGACTCCTTATTTTTATAAGACGGGATTTGAAGTAGGAGCGGTGTAAGCGGACTCTTCTAAATGACGAGTCCGCCCCGCGAATGACCGCAGGCGTAGTTCGCCGAGAATCAAATCCCGTCGTTCACAAATTTCAAAAGGCACAACCGCCCGGTTGTGCCTTTTTTCTAAGCTTATGCCTCATCCACTATAAATTCAATCGAAGTGATATAAAGAACGTAGTATTTCGAGCCGTTCTTTTCGGTTGAAATAGTTACACTGTTCGTGCTCTCAAAATCGATCTGAATTGTTGATGTAGCTTCAGCTTCCACTATATCCTTGGTAATAACGTTCATTTCATAATCGTCTTTTGCCGTTATTGAGGTGGTTTTTCCGTCATCACCCTCTCCTGTCCAGATAGTAGATGTACTGTCGCCAACACGTATAATGCAGTTAGCATTGGTTACGTAACCTGTAATGATCACTCCGGTAACGTTCTTGTCAAGCTCCAACGTGATGCTGCCGGTAACACTTGTTGTTCCGAGCTTCAGCATATCTCCGGAATACCAGATGTTATCGCCCGAACCGCCTCTACCGCCGCCGTAAACGTTGGTAACGTTGCTAACGCTCGAAATAATGTTCTCCTGCTTTCCGTTAAACCGGATAACGTTGTATGCATCTGCCGGATCGGTAAAGCTGACTGCCGTCTTTCCGGGCAGTTCGTAAACGATATCGTAGTAATAATCCCTCGTCGCTTCCACCGGGGGAACAATAACCGCCTTGTCCTTCAGGGTTATAACAACAACCACGTCTTCGCCGGGCATCGAGAATTTGTAAGTTGTGCCGCTTGTAGCCGTCAGAACTTTGCCGTTTGCGCTTACCTTGGAAATTTCCTTTGTGTTGTCCTTCATTATGATAGAGAAGGTAACTGTTTCTCTTTCCTTGTACGTGCCCTTTATTGATGTTACTTCATAAGCACTGTCAGTGCTTACGGAAAGTTTGTGGCTCTCATAGTTTGCAGGATTGTTTTCCAAAAATTCAATAATTATAGGTCTTAAGTAGGTATTGAAGGGAACAGCAGCACGGATGCTCGCGCAAATTGTAGATACGCCTGTGCCATTCTGCTTGCCGGCAACTGCAATATCCTTAGCCTCTCTTACCTTCTCGGAATCAACGCCGGTCGCCTCAATTATCCAAAGCAACAGCTCGGGGCAAGAGAATTTGCCGTATGATCTGTCGGAGGCAGATGCATCCCACGACATTCCCTCGTCGATCGTTGTATAAAGCCAGGATTCGAAATAGTGCCATTTCTGAGAGGGAAGGTGCTGTGCTTTGTCCACAACCAATCCTGCCTTCAGGGCATTGCTGATATATCCGCCGCTTTCCTGCTGATAGAGTTCAACGTATTCGTTCGTGATCGGATACTGCTCATCCTTAGTTAACAAGAAGCGCTCCATATCCGACATTGTGATAACGTAATCATCCGGCAGATCGATCTTGTCGTTCTCGTTTCCGGTATCGTTATTGTCCTCGTTATCCTCGGTGTCGCCGGGGGTGTTTTCGGTGTTATCTCCGGGATTGTTGTTTTCGTTGTTATCGCCCGGCTGCTCGCCATCGGGCAGTATAACCTCTTCGTTATTCTCCTGCTCTCTGTTATCCGGCTGACTCCGGTTGCAACCGAACAGCAAAGATGCTATGCAAAGAAAAATCAAAACAGTGCTAAAAAACCTTCTCGCTTTCATAAGCGCACTCCTTTACACGTTGAAAAATTAAGATCGTATTCTGCGTTTGATAAGCTAATATACTTCGTTATGCGAAATAGAGATATATCAATTTAATTAATTATATCACATTCGGCAATAAAAATCAACGCCTTTGGTCGTATTGAATGTTGACCGAACAAAAATTCTATGCTATAATGAAGTAAAATCAAGCCTAAAGAGGTGCTTATATGAAAAAGGTTTTGTTGCTTGGCGACTCTATTCGCATGGGATATGATGATTACGTTAAGGAGATACTTGATGGGAAATGCGAGGTTTATTATGATGCCACAGATAACGGCCGCTTTGCCGCATACACGCTTTGGCAGATGAACCAGCTTTACCGCAAGTACGGCCCGTTTGACGTTGTTCACTGGAATAACGGGTATTGGGATATGAACGTGGAAGCTCCTATGGAAACCGCGCTTTATCCTGTTGAGGAATACAAATATCTTCTTCGCCGTATCGCTCGCGAAATCAAAAAGAACGGTGCAAAGGTTATCTTTGCATTGACCACACCGGTTATGGATTCGGGATCTGCGGCAGATAACACCGGCACGGGCGCCCTTTATATCAGCTATGACGATAATTGGGTCAGGGAGTATAATAAGGCCGCTTGCGAGGTTATGGCAGAGGAAAATATCACCGTAAACGATCTTTACACCCTCTGTAAGCAGGACAAAAAGTGCTACAAGTGTGAGGATATGCTCCACCTTACCGAAGAAGGATACCGCAAATGCGCCGCACAGGCAGCAGAGCTTATTCTCAAGGAGCTCGGTGAGTAATTTATGAAAAAGAGGCCGCCGTGCGAGCCTCTTTTTTTTTGTGCTGTTTTTCTGTTTTTCTACTTTTATATATAAAAGTTTCGTCATCTCTTGACAAACTCCGCAATTTTGTATATAATCTTCCCTTGGATGATTATTTAAGGAGAAAGTTATGGAGCCTATTATTGCGGCCTTGAATTCGGCCTTGAACTTTGTATATAGCAATGTGCTCAGCATAGTGATGCTCGTGCTTCTTATTGCGGTTGGAATCTTCCTTACCGTAAAGCTTGGCGGATTTCAGTTCAGGCGCTTTGGCTATATAATGAAAAACACCATAGGTAGCCTCTTTGATAAGAGCCAGCATTCAAAGGACAAGGGCAGTGTCAGTCCTTTCCAGGCGGTAACAACCGCGCTTGCCGGTACTATCGGTACAGGCAGTATCGCAGGTGTTGCAACAGCTCTTGTTGCGGGCGGCCCAGGTGCAATATTCTGGATGTGGGTCAGCGCCCTTTTGGGTATGGTAACCAAGTATTCCGAGATAGTTCTCTCGCTCAAATACCGCGAGAAGAACAAGGACGGTGCGTGGTGCGGCGGTCCGATGTACTATATCAAGAACGGTCTTGGCAAAAAGTGGCTTGCCGCCGTATTCGCCGTATTTGCAATGATAGCTTGTATCGGTACGGGTAACGCAACCCAGTCCAACTCTATCGCCGGTGTTGTAAAAGAGAGCCTTCACGTTCCCACTTGGGTAACAGGCCTTGTTCTCACAGTTCTTGCAACCGTGGTTATTCTCGGCGGTGTAAAGCGTATCGCATCTGTCAACGAAAAACTCGTTCCCGTTATGGCGATATTCTTCATTTTCTCTTCTGTATTGGCTCTTATATTGAATATAACAAGCATTCCTCATGCATTCGCTCTTATTTTCAGCGAGGCATTTACCTTCAAGTCTGCCGCAGGCGGTGTTCTTGGCTACGGTATCCTCTCCGCTATGAGATACGGTGTCGGCAGGGGTGTGTTCTCAAATGAGGCAGGCCTCGGTAGTGCGCCTATCGCACATGCCGCTTCCAGCACAAAAGATCCTGTCAAGCAGGGCCTTTGGGGTTCGTTTGAGGTATTTATCACAACTATCGTTATATGCACTATGTCCGCTCTTGTAGTTCTTACCTCGGATATCTACGTTGATGCATTCAATTCCGGTGTTTTCCAGCAAAATCTTGACGGTGCAATGCTTAGTGCCGCCGCATACGGAGAGGCGCTTCCGTACGTTGGAAAGGCTGTTATCTCTGTTGCCACTGTATTTTTCGCTCTTTCCACCATTCTCGGTTGGGCATATTACGGTGAGGTAAGCGCAACCTACCTCTTCAAGCACAATCAGAAGAAGGCTGTTCTTATCTACAGAATAGTATATATCGCATTTATATTTGTTGGCGCAGTTGCGGATATAAAGGTCGTTTGGACGATTGCCGATTGCTTCAATGCGCTTATGGCGCTTCCCAACCTGATCGCTCTTATAGCTCTCTCGTGGGTCGTTGTCAGTGTAACGAAAAAACATTTTGCCAACAAAAAGCTTGCTGTAAAAGAGCGCACTGAATAAAAAACAAAGCCGCTTTTGTAAAAGACTCGGTCTTAAAAGCGGCTCTTTCTTTGCAAAATACAATTTCCCAATATTTTTCTTATTTTCATTTACAACAACAAAAAAGTGTGCTATAATATCGGGGAATGAAATTAGAGGTGATTTAAATGGGTCCTTTTTTGACAATGTTGCGCAACATTATTATGTTTGCGCTTTTGGCAGTGCCCGGCTTTTTGCTGGTTAAATGCCGTATATTAAAACAGGAGCATTCGCATGCTCTTTCCAAACTGCTGATGTACGTTGGTATGCCCTTTATGATACTTTCGGGCACGGTGGAAAAGCTTTCTCTTAACGGTAGCTTTATCGTAAGGCTTCTTTTTGTGGCGGTGATCGGCGTTGCATACACGTTCGCTATGTTCCTTGTAACCAAGCCGCTCACAGCAGGGGAGAAGGATAAAAAGGTGCGCGGAATGATGCGCTTCTGTGCTACGTTTACCAATAACGGATTTTTGGGTATTCCGCTTGCTGTTGCGGTGTTTGGCAAGGATTCCGAGATATTTACCGTCCTTATCGTGCTTAACATTATCACCAACATTATGATGTACACCCTCGGTGCGTATCTTGTTTCGGGCGATAAGAAGAGCATCGGCTTAAAAAAGGCGTTCCTTAACCCCGTTCTCATTGCTTTCGTTATCGGTATCATTTTGAATTTGTTTAAGGTTAATGCCAGGATCCCCGAGGTGCTGAACTTTTCCAATTATTTCAGCAATATCGTAACTCCCATATCTATGACGATCCTCGGTATCAAGCTCGCAACCGTTAAGTTCTCAACCCTCTTTACTTCTGTAAAGGGTTATTTCGTGTCCTTCTTAAAGCTTGTTGCTTTCCCTGTAGCCATCGTTGCAATTATGTGCTGCTTCAAGTTCATCTTCGGCGGCATTGTGAATGATGACGTTATTATCGGCTTCTTTATCGCATTCGCTATGCCCACCGCAGGCCTTGCATCTACCTTTGCCGATATGTATTCGGGCGATTCCGAGGGCGCAGTTGTATTCACTCTCGGCTCAACCATGTTCTCTATATTAACAATTCCGCTTCTTTACGGACTGATGTTCGTAAGCGCATAATATCAAAAGGCGAAGGATCACGTGACCTTCGCCTTTTTCTTTTGTGTTTTTCATTTGTTCAACGCAATTAACAAATAATTAAAAATTGTGAAATGAATCCAAATTTCGACAAAATCCGATTTTCTGTGCTATAATATTCTCGTCATTATTATATAAAACTTAAAATGGAGTTATATATGAAGCATTTACTTTTCGTAGCAAAGGACTTCTTCGGCTTCGGCGGATATCAGCGCCAGGCAGAAGGTGCGTGGTCCTGGCAGCATTTAACCTTCGTTTCTTCTCTTATGGTGTTGATGATCGGTCTGTCTGTTTTCCTTGGTATATTCAACAGGCACAGATCTCTTAAGCACAAGAATATCGTTCTCATCGTTTCCGCGATAATGATCGATGCTTTTGAAATTTTGAAAATAGTTGTAGCTCTCGTAAAGGCAGATAATCCCGGCACTAAGTGGCAGCAGCTTTTGCCTCTGTTCCTTTGCAGCATCCAGCTTATCACGATTCCTCTTGCCGCATTTGCAAAGGGCAGGATCAAGCAGTCTGCAATGGATTTCGTGTTCATCTTCGGTATTCTCGGTGCAGTTGCGGGAACGTTTGGTGCGGTGCAGAATTACAATGCATACCCCGTTATCTCCATTGATAACGTTGTTTCCGGTATTACTCACTCGATTTCCGGCTTTGCATCTTTATATATCGTTATCTCCGGTATGGCAAGCATGAAGCTGAAGAATTTGCCCATATCCTTGGGTATTCTCGGCGGCTTCTGTGTGGCGGCGCTCGGCGCAAATATAGCGTTTGATTATAACTATATGTTCTTGATGAATCATGACGGCACACCCTACGTTATCTTCTATAACCTCGTTGGTGGCAACCCCGTTTTGTATCCGATGATAGTTGTATTCCTCTTTATCGTTTACATAAGCCTGTTCTGGCTTGTATTCAACCTTATAAAAACCAAGGGCTTCAAAGATCTTTCTCACTGGAAGACCTAAAGCCTCGTAATAGACCTTTCCTGATTGTCCGAATATCCTTTTTCGGCATCAAATTCGGAAAGGTCTATTTACTTTTCTATTTAGATGTGATAACATATACGTAGTATAATATTGTAATAGATCAATTTAAAGGAGCAGTCCATGAAAAAAATATCACTGATCGCACTTTTTGTTTTGCTGTGCGCCACCTTGCTTGCAACCTCGGTTGTAGCGGGAGCGCAAGCGCCTGACCCTCGCGCGTCCGATTCTCCGGTATACAGTATCGTTTTGGGTGTAGGTAAGGATGAAACAGAAAGAAACATAGCATATTTCTCCACAAGCAGTAGCCGGGGAGAGGTTCGCCTTGCTCTCGCGGATGACGTGGAGGACGGTGTGTTTCCGAGCGAGTACAGAACCTTTTACACAACTTCTTCGAAAAGCGCCACCAACGTTCCCGGCAGCTATGCCAAGGCCGCAACAATCACAGGGCTTTCGGAAAGCACCGCCTATGCATACGTTATTGCCGAAGATGGTGTGATGAGCGATATATATTATTTCGAAACGAGCGGCGATGGTGACTTCGAGTTTGTCTTCGTTGGAGATCCGCAGATAAGCTCTAAAAGTCATGGGGACGAGTGGCAGGACACACTTAAAACCATCCTTACCGAGTTTTCGGATGCCGAGCTTCTTGTTTCGGCGGGTGACCAGATTGTAACCCCCGATTCCGAGGAGCATTATTCCTACCTCTTGGTAGACGAAATGACGAAATTTGCTTTTGCTCCAACGGTAGGCCCGGTTCACGATAGCCCCTCTTCGACCTTTTCCGACCACTACAATCTGCCTAATAAAAGTGATAAATACGGTGTAAACGAAACGTCGGCAAACTATTGGTATACGTATAACAACGCCCTCTTTATGCATCTCAATATGTCCGATACCTCCGCCGCAACCAACGGCGAGCATGAGGCGTTTATGAAGGAGGCTATGGCGGCAAATCCCAATGTGATGTGGAATATCGTCGTAATGCACAACTCACTTTATTCAACGGGTATGCACGGCGACCCGAGTTACGATTATTTCGATGGTGAAATAGGTAAATACCGCCCGGCTCTTGTACCCGTATTCACCGAGCTTGGTATTGACGTAGTCTTCTCGGGCCACGATCACGTTTACGTGCGCTCCAAGCTTATGGACGGTCTTGAGGTAAGCGGCGATACCGTAGCAGGCAACGCTGTATTTTCTCCCGTTGGCACCCTTTACGTTTGTGCCTCGTCCTCAACCGGCAGTAAGTTCTATGAGAAAAAGACCAATGCAATCGATCAGTTTATAGCGGCAGAAAATTATGAGACCAGAAAGAGTGCGATCAAGGTCAGGATCACAGACGAGAGTCTTGTTATGACCTCCTATTTCCTTGATGATATGGAGGCCTTTGATACATTCACTATTCAGAAAGCTCCGCACGTTTGCGAGCCCGAGTACGTTGAGGGATGGGAGCCAACCTGCATCCTCTCCGGTCAGAAGGGTTATTATTATTGCGAGTGCGGTACTGCATATGAGGATGCAGGGGCAACAAAAACGATATTCAATCTTGTAAGCTACAGGTTTATCCCCGCTCTCACGCATGATTACGCTGATGCAACGTGTGATGCACCTAAAACCTGCACTCGCTGTGAGGCAACTACAGGCAAGGCGTCCGGCCACAAATATGATGCTACTTGCGATGCAGACTGTAATAGATGCGGCGCATTAAGAGATGCTGCCAAACACAAGGATAGTGATAACGACGGTGTTTGCGATCGTTGCTCAGCCTTCGTCGGTAAAGCTCCGGAGGAGGAAAAAACAGGGATCTTTGCAAAGATCTTCAGCTCTCCCGGCGGCATCGCCGTTGCCATAACGGTTGCAGTATTCGTTGTGATACTTCTTGGCGGAGCGGTGGCTTTTGCCGTTATAATCTCAAAGCGAAGGAAAAAAACTTGATTTCAATATTCAGCTACGGAAAGCCTGCTATATATCGCAGGCTTTCTTTAATTGTGGCGCATTGTGATTTTACGCAGGCTTATATGCGTCATTTGCTTGACAACTTTATCAAATTTTGATATAATAACAAAGGGTTTGTTTGATATAAAAATTCCAAAGGAGCTTTTTATCTTTGAATACTGCAGATAAAAGTGTCGCCAAAGTCGGCACAAAGAAGAAACCCGGGCTTTTGAATCTTTCGAGGGTTTCATTGGTTCACTACGTGAAGCTCGCGTACAGAAGCTCGCTTTTTATCGCGATGCTTGTTGTTTATATAATCAATAAGGTAAACGGTAGCGATATATTTTCGCTCAGTCCCCATAATTCTGACTTTATTTCCGCAATTGCGGCTAACCCCTCCGTGTACATAGTCTTCGGTATTGCCTGGGTTGTGTACGTTGTAGAGATGGTTCTTCGCTTTATTCCCTCAAAGCTTGAGAGTCCGGGATGCCAGAAGGTTTTTGCTAAAAACTACCGTCCCACAGGTTCAAGCACCCCCTTGGTTCAGCGCAGAAGAACAACGTTTCTCGTTTTTCTCGTTTGGTGTGCGATAAACCTGCCTTTCTACGTTTTCTATGCTCTGCATCGCTTCGGTGTTGTTCACATTGTGGATGACGGAGTTATGATACTTCTCAGCTTGGCATACGGTATATGCGATATGATATGCATTCTCTTCTTCTGTCCCTTCCAGTCTTGGTTTATGAAGAACAGATGCTGCTCAACCTGTCGCATTTACAACTGGGATTTCATAATGATGTTCACTCCTATGCTTCCTATGATGTACAGCATATATATGCCGTTTGCTATCAGCCTTTTCGTTATAGCATTGGCGCTGTTTATCGTATGGGAGATCACAGCGGCAAAGCACCCTGAGCGCTTCTCGGATAAAACGAACAAAACTATTCAGTGCAGATACTGTACAGAGAAGCTCTGCCACCACAAAAAGCAGCTTCAGGGCTTTATCAAAAGGCATGGCGCAAAGCTTGATTCCTATCTCAAAAAGGTGGACATCAATTCTGATGACGATCGCGATTGCTCCTGCTGATCGAGTTTTATTTTTATCCATAACAAAACGGCGAGGAATTTTCCTCGCCGTTTGTATATTCTTTTTATGCAAGCCCGCCTTTTTTGATATATTCTGCAACAAGATCTCTTGCAAAATATTCTTCTTCAAAGGTCTTGATCACGGTCAGGTTGTTGTAAGAATAGTCTGACGTATAGCTGTCAACCACAACGTAGTAGGTCTTGTTGTCCTCTATGGTAACCGAGTTGGGCATATAAATGTGATAGTCGCTGTTTGTCGTATTGATAAATCTTCTCTTAAGGTCGCTTCCTTTGATAGAGCAAAGCACGAGCTTGTTATCAAATGGGAGGAGTGATAAGAGGTCGGCGTAGGTTATTTCACCGGCCGCGAGGTCATAGGGGGATCTCGTCTTAAGGAATCCTCCGCCAAGCACGATATCGTATTCGTTGCCCCATTCTTCAACGCCGAATTCATAGTAGAGCTTTGCAACAAGATCTTCAAGGGCAGAGTCATCCAGGTACTTCTTGTTTGTGCCAAGCACCTCTTCGCCTTTGGAGATAAGATTCTCGTATTTAGCAAGCAGTTCCTCAACGATCGGGTCGTCCGCAAGGTTTGAGTACGTGCTTGTGCTTACAAATTCAGCAGTGCTGATGCTTGTATTTCCGTTAGCATAGTTTATAATAACTTCAACGTGGGAAATACCCTTGTTTTCGCCGCCGTTCTGCAGGTGATAAACGCCGTAGCTGTCAACGAATGCATATCTTTGGTGCGTATGTCCCTCGAACACGAGGTCAACGTATCCGCCGCTTGAAAGGGATGGATCGTAGTAGCTGGCAATAGATGATGATGAGATAGAAGAGCTTGAGCTTGTTGAACCGTATCCGTCGTGCAAGGAGTAGATGATAAAGTCTGCTCCCTCAGCTCTGAGCTTTTCGGATTCTGCCTTTACAAGTGCGGTAAGCTCGCTGCCAACCTTGAAGTAAATGCCCTCAACCTGGGATGCCGCAATACTTGAGTAGCAATCTCCTATAGCGCCGATAATTCCTATCTTAACGCCGTCCATCTCTACCATAACGGAGCTCTGGCAGAAATCAACCTTCTTGTTGGTTGTGCTGTCGTAAATATTGATAGCAAGCAGGGGAAATTCTGCAAGGTCTGCGTTATTGATTATGTATTCCTGTCCCCAGTCAAATTCGTGGTTTCCAAGCGCCATCGCCACAAAATCAAGCTCGTTCATCCATTCTGTGATGATAAGTCCTTTTGTGAGGTTGGATTCAGAACCGCCCTGCCACATATCGCCGCTTGCAAGGATAACAACGTTGTCCTCTGTTGCGTACTTGTTCTTAAGGTAGGTTGTAAGCTCGTCAACTCCGGGGTGGTTGTCGCCGTCGGTAAACTTGCCGTGCAGGTCGTTCAGCACGTAAAAGTCAAAAACCTCAATAACGTAAACGGTACAAACGTCGCAGTAACCGTTATTATCGGTGTCCGTGTGGTTTGCGCATCCGTCTCCGCTTGCGCCACCGTTATCTCCGCCGGTATTTCCGCCATCGCCGGTATTTCCGCCATCGCCGGTATTTCCGCCATCGCCGGTATTTCCGCCATCGCCGGTATTTCCGCCGTCGCGTGTGTTACCGCCGTCGCCTGTGTTACCGCCGTCACCGGTATTTCCGCCATCGCCTGTGCTTCCGCCGTCGCCTGTATTTCCGCCGTCGCCGGTATTTCCGCCGTCGCCTGTGCTACCGCCGTCACCGGTATTTCCGCCGTCGCCGGTATTTCCGCCGTCGCCTGTGCTACCGCCGTCGCCAGTATTGTCGCCACTGCCTGTGTTATCGCCGCCGATTTCCATCTTGGCGCCGCAGAATTCACATATGCCGTCATCATCGATGTCAACGTGAACGCAGGCAACGTATTTCTCGCCGCAAAATTCACATATTTCATCGCCGTCAACGTCAGCGTGCGTGCAGGGAGTCGTTGTGTTATCGGGTGTATTGGGGATAATTGTATTGACCTCATCTGCAACACATGCCGCAAGCGAGAACAAAATTGAAAAAACTAAAAGCAGGGAAACCAGAATCTTCTTCATACGTATCTCCGTTTTCTTGTAATATTGTCGTAAACAGTAAGTAACTGTACTATTGTACCATTTTCTAAGCTTTTTTGCAATAGATATTAAAAATTTAAATATACTATTGAATTTTACAGATATTTTATTTATAATGTAGGAGAATAAAACGTTTAAGAGGTATCTTATGGTAATCTGGTGGATCGCTGTTATAGTGCTGATCGCATTCTACACTATGCAGTCTCTTTTTACAAAGCTTTATACGGACAAATATCCGGGCGATCCTGATATGGCATCAAATGTTTTAACCGTTGTATCAGGCATAACCGTTGCGTTTGTAACCCTCGCCTTCTTCTCATTCTCGGATGGGGAAATGGGATTTTTTGATTTTCACTTCAATCCGTGGTGTATCGTTATAGGAGTGCTTAATGCACTCGCCCTTTACGGATATAATCACTTTATAGTAAAGGCATCAAACAGCGGCCCGTATTCCATTCTTATGATGTTCAATCTCTCCGGCGGTATAATCATTCCTATCATTGCCGCCCTTGTAATGCGTTGGGATAACTCCTGGTCAACAGTGCCGAGGGCTGCGCTCAACGTTGTGGCAATAGTGTCTATCATATCCGCTGTGTATATGGTAAGCACCAAGAAGGAGGGCGGTGATAATAAAAAGTCTATAAGCCCCCGTTTCCTTATATCTTGCCTTGGCCTTGCCGTGTGCAACGGTGTGTACGGCCTCTTTCTCACACTCCAGCAGCAAAGCGCTATGGCAGGCGGTGAGAATAACAGAGATGAGATGATCATTGTAACCTTCGGTGCTGCGGCGCTTATTTCTGCAGTGTCCGGTATTTTCAAGGCAAAGGGCAAGTTCTTCAGTGCATTCCGTCAGTCAAAGCTATCTTTCATCTACCTTGCTATAACAAGTATTGTATTTGCTCTTGCAATCAATCTTATCGTTATAATAATCCCGCATTTCGATACAACGATCCTTTACACTCTCGATAATTCGTCCGTTCTTATAATGAGTGTGCTTATCTCCTGCATCTTCTTCAAGGAGAGGCTCTCGTTTATGAACACCGCGGGTATCGTTATTATGGTTTGTTCTCTTGTTGGAATGAATCTTCTGCCCGGTGTATTCGATACCGTGGTAGATTGGTCGTGGGCAAATGCTCCTCTTGCGGCGCTCACGTTCGCCCTTCCCGTAGGTGCGGCGATCCTTTACAAGAAGTTAAAGCCTGTGGGTGTGTTCGTATCTTGCGCTTCATCTCTTGTGCTGATCTTCATCAATTTGTCGATCGCATTCTTTTAATCATCAAATTTAGGAGAGTATTATGATAAGTTCAAAGAATACCGTACTTAAAATAACCGCAGGTGCAACTACCGCTCCCTTTTCTATAAGTATCGGGTCCGAGAGGGAGATCGCGGCTTGTAAATACAGCATAATTTATGAAGGTGCAGTATGCCTTATAGGTGAGGGATCTGTATCAGGTAACACCGCTTATGCAAGTGCATCCTTTGATGCTTCTGCCTGGGCGCCCGAGCATCCTGTTCTTTACACTGCAAATATCGATATTGAATATGCCGATGGCGATACCGAATCTCTTTCCGATACCTTCGGATTCAGATATTTCTCAACCGATGAGAAGAATATATACCTTAACGGCTATCCCTTCTATATGCGTGCCTACATTCGCGGATGTGCCGCGCACGAGCACGAGAACAACTGTCGCCTGCCGGAGATAGACTTTTACAGAAAGAACTTCCGTATGGCAAAGAGCTACGGCTTTAATACGGCAAGATTCCACTCTGTAATTCCTACCGAAGCTTGCTTCCGCGCGGCAGACGAGATCGGTATGATGATACATATCGAGATGCGTAAGGATAATTCCGATTACGATAACCTTCAGGAAATGCTTTACGGCAAGAATGATTTTGTAAGCGATGCGGAGCTCGAGAATATAATAAATACTCTCTACAATCACCCCTCGTTTATGGTGTACTGTGTGGGTAACGAGATCCGTCAGCCCGGCACAAAGCCGAGAATACGTGAGATACGCGACTATATCAAGGCTCGCGATAACACAAGGCTCTTCATCGATACCTGTGCCCACGGTGAATTTGACAGAGGATACGTGGATTTTGACGTTCAGCATATGGGATATTACTTCCCCTACGGCGAGAATGCAGATATGTTCTCTGATACGGATAACCTGCTTGGCTTCGGTACCGTAAAGGATAGAAAAATGCTTGTGAACGAGGAGGATGGCGGTAAGATCCGCCGCGGAATTAAGTTCACTCGCCCCCTTATTGCACACGAGGTTTGCCATTACACGTCCTGGCGCGATTTCTATGCGCTTAAGGAAAAGTTTGAAAAGTACGGTGTTGAGGCTCCCTGGTGGATCAACGAGGAGATCAAGCTCCTTGAGGCAAAGGGATATAAGGAAGGCTTTAAAGATACCCTTCAGATCACCAAGAACTTCCAGATGCGCGCTTGGAAAAACGGTATTGAGTCGATAAGAGCAAGCCGCCTTCTTTCAGGATTCCATATGCTTCAGTTCGCCGATACCGATAGATACGAGAACTCAAACGGTGTTGTTGACTGTTTCGACGATCCTCACGGCATCAGTGCAGAGGAGTTTAAAAAGTTCAATGCAGATACCGTTGTGCTTGCTCGCCTTCCCAAGCAGATATACACCTTCGGCGAGAAGGTAAAGATACCCGTAATTCTCTCTCAGTATGCAATTGATCCTCCCAAGAGTGCAGATTTCTCATACACTCTCACTGCGGGCGATACCGTTGTAAGAAGCGGATCTATGACAGACGTTGATACGGGAGCTTCCGGTATTTATGACGTTTGCTCGCTTGAATTTAAGATGCCCACCCTTGATGCATCGTCTAAGCTCACCCTCGAGTGCAAGATGGCATTTGAGGATGGTAGCGTTATCAGCAACAGCTGGGAGATGTGGGCATTTGAGCCTGTCTGTGCTCCCATTAAGCTTGATGCCAAGCGCGATATACAGGCAACCTATCTTAACAGGGTTATGTCCTTTGACGATAATGCGTCTCTCGTTATTACCGATAGGATAGACGAGGAGCTTTTCGAAAGGCTTGATAACGGTGAGGACGTTATTCTTATATACCGCACAGATTGGACTCGTCACGTTATCAATAAGGATATGAAAGCGCCTGAATATTCCTTCGTTCACACCTGGGATAGATACAAGGCTGTTATCTGGGATAGAGGTACTATTAACGGCGGTTCTGTTGATAAGGATGCAATTAATTCTCGCGGATTCGCCACCGATTCTGAGATAAACTTCCAGTATTATCCCCTTGTCCATGATTCGGATAAGATCTGTCTTGATAATTTCCCCGTAAGTGTAAATTCGATCATATCCGGTATCGATAAATGCAACCGCGACCGCTTCGATGCCACTAAATTCAGGCTCAGAGAACTCAGATACGAGAGAACGATGCGTCGCTTCAGCTATGCCTTTGAGGTAAGAGTTGGCAGGGGAAGGCTTCTTGTAACCGGCTTTAACTTCACCGGTGTTGAAAGGGAAGAGCCTGCAACAGTAGCAATGCTTCGCGCCCTTGTCGATTACTGCAACAGTGAGCAGTTCTGCAAATCCACCGGGAAGATGGAGATAGAAGAGCTCAAGGCTTATCTTTCCACCGTTGCTTCCTACGGCCCTCAGAAAGAGGGAATGATGACGCAGTATTGGCAGCTTGATGCCGAGCCTGTTGAGTCGATGGAGTATTGGACTGAGTCGGAAAGATATATAAGAGAGGACCTCGAAACCTATTCCAAGGCTGCAGATTCAAGCTATATTAAATAAATAAAGAGAACCCCGATCAAAACGATCGGGGTTTCTTAATATAGTCAGATTCTTTCACCAAGCACGAAAACGTCTTTAACCCGGAGTGCCTCATCAAGCACAACAAGGTCTGCGCGGTAACCCGTGTCAATTTTTCCGGCATTGATGCCAAGGATCCTTGCAGGTGTTTCTGTTAGCATATAGCAAGCATCCTCGATAGAGAAGCCGCATTTCTCAACAGCAAAGCGCAAAAGCACGTCCGCCGTTGCAACGCTTCCTGCAAAGGCGCTTCGATCGAGCAGCTTGCAAACTCCGTCCTCAACGATAAAAGGGGTGGATGCCATAACACCCTCGCGTATATCGGTTCCTGCTATTTCAAGTGAGTCTGTAATAAGGGCGGTGCGCTCGATTCCCTTGATCTTAACTATCATCTTAACAAGGTCTATTGGCAGGTGAGATCCGTCTGCAATAAGCTCAACGTAAAGGTCGTCCAAAAGGAAGGCGCTCTCAATAACACCGAGTGAACGGTAGCCGTGATCTCTTGTGATAGTAGAGGTGCAGGAATAAAGGTGAGTGATAAGGTTAGCGCCGTTCTTAACCGCTGTCTTAACGTCATCTCCCTTTGCGTTTGAGTGTCCTATTGAGGCGATAATGCCGTGCTCCTTAAGGTACTTCGCAAATTCGCCGTTGTCGTCGTTTTCGGGCGCATAGGTCCATCTTGCTATTGCATCTCCAAGCTCGTCAATAAGGGGGGCGTATTCTTCCTTGATCGGCTTTGTTATAAAGCCGGGCGCCTGCGCGCCGCACTGCTCTTTGGAAAGATAAGGGCCTTCAAGGTGTGCTCCAACGATATTAGCTTTTGTAAGCTTGCCGTCGCGTGCCTTCTTGATTGCCTCAACCGACTCCTTAAGCACTCCAATCGGAGATGCTGAAAGCGTAGGCAGAATGGTGGTCGTGCCGTGCGAAAGGTGAAAGTCGCAGGCAGATGCAACGTCCTTTTCATCTTTTGTAAGGAAGGGGTATCCCATACCGCCGTGTGTATGCAGATCTATAAATCCTGCGGATATATAGCACCCCGTGTAATCAAATTCGGTATATCCTTCGGGCAGAGCATCGCATATTTTCTCGATATTTCCGTCAGATATTGCGATATAACCGCACTTGATACCGTCGTGGGTAATGATCTTATCCGATTTTATTGCACTTTTCATATGAGCTTTGCGCTATCAGGCTCAAGATAAAGGATAGCGTTCTCCTGGGTTCTGAGAATTGTTGCAGGGCAAGCCTCGCCGATCTCGCCGTTAACAGTGTTGTAAACTGCATTCGCCTTTGTGGGTGCAGGAACTATGCAGAAAAGCCAGGGGGCTTTTACAAGTGTGGGAACGGTAAGGGTAAGCGCGTGTGTAGGAACTTCGTCAATATTCTTGAAGCAGCCGTCGTTAACCTGCTGATTTCTGCAGATCTCATCAAGCTTAACGGGTTTAACTATCTTCTCGTCTTTGAAGTCGGCTACGGGCGGATCGTTGGATGCAATGTGTCCGTTCTCGCCAATTCCCATAACAACGATGTCGGTGGGATTAGCTGCAAGGAGTGCGCCGTATCTCTGGGCCTCTGCCTCGGGATCTGTTGCAGTGGAGTCGATGCAGTTAACGGTCTTAAAAGGCGCGATCTCAAAAATTGCTCGTCTTAAGAAGTTGCCGAATCCCTGCGGTGCATCCTTGTCAAGTCCGATATATTCATCCATATGGTATGCGTTAACTCTGTTCCACTCGATCTCTTTGTCGGTTGCGAGTGCGTAAAGAACCTCGTTCTGTGAGGGTGCTGCAGCGAAGATCATATTGATCTCTTCCTTCTCCTTAAGCAGCTCGGCAATCTTGGCCTTTATGTCGGCAGCCGCCGCGTTGCCCATCTCAGTGCGTGAGGAGTAAACTCTCACCTCAAGGCTGTCTTTTGTAAAGCTTCTCATATTAAATCTCCTGAAAATTTTATTTACATCTATATGTTAATACTTTTTATCTGCAATGTAAATAGCATTTTATTAAAAAATATTGCAAAAAGAAGAAAATCGGCATAATTTTCTCTAATCCGCATTTCTAAGGACAAAATTAGAGATAATTTCCCTTGCAAATAACCGCCTTTGATGATACAATAGACTTATAAGTCTAATTTGAGGTTCTGAAATGGAAAATCAGTCTAAATATTATAGCCCAACCGATCCTGTTGCGGTAGTTCCGCTCGGTGATTACGGTGTTGAAGAGGCGCGCGCCGCCCTCGAGCAGCTTCTTGCTTCTATCGGCGGTATCGATTTTATAAAAAGCGGTATGACCGTTGCGATAAAGGTAAATCTTGTTTCTGCTATGAAGCCGGAGCAGGCGGCAACAACGCACCCCACTCTTGTCTGCGCCCTTGTTGATATGCTACGTGCCCGCGGTGCAAAGGTTATCGTAGGCGATAGCCCCGGAGGTCTATACAATTCCGTTTTTGTCGGCAGGGTCTATAACGCATCAGGTATGCGAGAGGTAGAAAGCCATGGTGCAGAGCTTAATGCGGATTACTCTGAGAAAAAAGC
>JAZLCY010000017.1:0-19094 GCA_045614485.1 Eubacteriales bacterium | reverse complement strand
TTATAGCGTGATGTCCTTAACGGACAAATCACGCTAACTAAGTTTGCCCTCCCGGCAAGTGAAGTTATCTTTGATAGTGAAGTTCACTTCGTGAGTGAAGTTTCGCCTGACGGCGAAGTTATGGGCAAACTTAACTTCACTGCAAGCCTTAGCGAGCAACTTCACTGTGTATTACACAACTTCACTTTTGCGACAGCAAAAACTTCACTAACAGAAAAAAGAGCAAGAATAAGAGGAGAAAATCCTTCTATTCTTGCTCTTTCTGTTTGTAAAGGGGTTTTGGCTTAGCCCATATATGCATTTGACTAGACAAATGCGATGCTTGCACTTTTGTCAAATTGTCAATTCTCCGCTAAGGACATCACCCTATTATCACATTCCTTTTTTCTTTATTATATTTTCACGCACGCGTGCGCGAGTATAACCATTTTGTTGCCGTTAAGTTCGATATAAAGCTCTGTATCGCTGCCGTTCTTTATCTCACCATCAGCCACCTCAAGAGCCTTCATTGCATCGGAATAGTCAAAGATCTCCGTGGGAGTTGCGTAGTAGAAATCATCTCTGTTTCCGTACTTTTCTGCAAATGCCTCAAGCCTGTCCCAGCAGTTATTGTTCTCAAAGTCGTGCGCGTGGACACCGAAGCAGAAGAAGGTTAACTCATCGGTTTCTAATGCCTCGTATTCTGCCGCGCGATCCATAAGATTGTCATGAGTAGCATTATAGCACCATGTCATCTTATCCTCGGGAATAAAGAAGTCTGCCGCGCCGGTTTTTCTTATCGACTTATAGCCGGCATCCTTAATATACTGCTTTATCTTATCGCTCGGTTGCTCGTGATAGGGCCAAACAAATGCAGGAACACTGCCTTCCCCGTATGCTTCTTCTAACTGGCGCTTGCCCTCATCTATAAGCTCGATATACACATCCTCGGTAGCAAGTACACCGAAGTATCTGCCGAAGCTTTTATAATACAAGCCTTCAGTATCGCTCTTATAATAGACGTCCTTGTTCTCAAGGCTGGTTGTTTTAAGATCAAAGACCTCATCGGATATAACAAACTCCTCGCCGGCAGGGATAACCTTGGGGTGACGGTACACGTGGTTTGCTACCTCATAACCGAGATAAAGATCGCGATACACCTCTTTATCAACGTTCTTAGGGCATCTTTCCATACCGCAGAGGTTAAACGCACCTGTAATACCTGCAGGGGCAACAATATCTATAAACTTTTTATCAAGAAGATAATTTCCGTCATCAATAGTGAAGGATATTGCCTTCTTCACAAAACCGGGGTAAAATCCCGAGATCTTAACGTTTTCATTTTTTGTCATAATAAACTACCTCTCCTTCTCCAACTGAGTGCGTTAACCAAACGTTACCTCCGATAACGGCGCCGCGACCTATCTTTGTGCTTCCGCCAAGAATGGTGGCATTTGCATATATAACGCAATTATCCGCAATATCCGGATGCCTTTTAGTGCCCTTGAGGGGATTGCCGTCAGCATCAAGCTCAAAGCTCTTAGCACCGAGGGTTACGCCCTGGTATATTTTAACGTGATCACCAATGGTGGTTGTTTCGCCTATAACAATGCCTGTGCCGTGGTCGATAAAGAAATACTCTCCCACCGTTGCACCGGCATGAATGTCTATTCCCGTTTTCTCGTGGGCATATTCTGTCATAATACGGGAGATATATGGAATCTTCTTTAAATAAAATATATGCGCGAGCCTGTATATAGAGATCGCGTAGAAACCGGGATAACAGAGAATAACCTCCTCAGCCGAGCGAGCGGCGGGGTCTCCCTCGTATATTGCCTGCGCATCCTTGATCAGCATACACTTGATTTTTGGCAGCTCAGAAAGTATCTCAAGCGCCACACTCTGTGCATCCTGGCCAACGTTATCCCCATAAAACGAATAAGCCGCACAGATCTCACTCTTTAATAAAAGAAGAGTTTCTTCAAGTATCTCGCTTTTATCCTTGCCGATATTTTCGCTTGAGGAAAAATAATCCCCAAACATCAATTCCTGCAGATTCTTTATTATACCGATTATCTTTTTTCTCGACGGAATTATATCCGAGCGACAGCCAAAGTACCTTTGCTCGCATTCCTTTGTATTTTCAAGATCAGAAAGTATATTTTCAAGTATTTTATCATTCAATTCCATCAAAACACCTCTTAAAGTTATTTTACGGGGAGCATGCGCCCCCCGTAAAAATTATATTAAGTCAGTTAACTATTAATGAAATATAGTTGCACCCTCAACGCCGCCTACAACGATAAGAGCAACCTTGTTTGCATCAGCAACACCCTTGTTTGCCTGATTTACAGCAGCCTCGAAGGACTTAACTGCCTCAGCAAGAGCCGCCTTAGCCTCGGTAACACCCGTATAACCGTCGTCAGCACCCTCAACGTGTGCATTTGCAAGTCTGATAAGGCCTCTCTTCTCAGAAAGAGTCTTTGCAGCCTTGATCTGCTCAACAAGAGAGATAAGAGTTGTGCTGTTACCTTCACGGAAGTTGATATCAGCCTCTGCCTCAGCAAGAGCGATATTAGCCTCGGTAACGCCCTCGTATCCAAGAACGTCGCCGTGAGCCTTGAGAACTGCAGCAGCCTCAACAGCTGTCTTCTTAGCATAGAACTCAGTCTTACCCTCGATAGCCTTAACAGCTGCGATGTAAGCCTCGCTCGCGTTCTCAGCATTTGCAACACTCTCGCCAAGTGCATAGTAAAGTGCCAAGGACTCTGCAATACCGGGATAGTCGTTCTGAATAAGATCAAGATAAGGAACTGCCTCTTCAAGCTTGCCTACCAAGGAGGTGTAGTAAGAGGTGTTCTTAGCCTCGTCTATAATTGCGATAAAGTCATCGCACTCCTTAGCCTTAGCCTGAATGAAGGGAGCCTTAAGGAGATAGTACTCGATCTTCGCATTGATCTCAGGATGAGAAGCATTGTCAAGACCGGGGTTGATAACACCGGGTTCGCCATACTTGTAGTATGACTCAGTTGCATCTACGTATGCAGCATAGAGATAGCCGAAGGATGCAGCAAACTCCATGGTGGTTACGTGGTTAACAAACTCATATACGTCTGCATTCATGGTAAGAACTCTTTCAACAAGCTCTTCGTAAATAGCAGTGCATTCTGCCATACCCTCGTACTCAAGAGCTCTCTTGGTGTAGAGGTCGCTGATTGCCTGCTCATAGAATGCGTTAAGCGCGTAATAATCCTTTTCTTCAGGGTCGTATGTAGATATAAAAGCAATGAATGACTCGGAATGCTCCTGGATCGTAGCAAGCTCGCTCTTCTCATCTGCTACAGCCTTACGTGCAGCAATAAGAGAAGCAATAAGCTCATCAGTCATACCGGGAAGGCCTGCAAGCTGATCGTCTGCAGGAAGGTAGTCATAAGTCAATGCATAGTTGTGTGCATACTCGTATCTTGAGTAGTAGTCAGCACTCTTATCCAAGCCGCCTGCTCTGGTAACAGTTTCAGCAGCATAGATCTCGTTAACGTATCCGGGACCCTCGGGAAGAACTGCAGCTACCTCATCAGGAAATACGGTAGAATCAAGAGAGTAAAGCTTATCAAGAGTCTGAGCAAGCGCGAACTTCTGCTCAAAGGTAAGTGTTCCACTCTCGTAGAAGGAACGGAAGTCCTCAAGGGTGATCTTGGAGATCTCGATCTTATCGCTGTTACGAGCGAAGCTACCCTCGTAAACCTTAAGGTCGTCTATATGGTACTCTGCGCATACAGATGCACGGCACTTACCTGCGCCGCATGCATATGCAGCATCTGAATCAGTAAGGTTTGCAAAGTTTTCAACGTTTGCGTTGTGGGTCTTTGCGTTCCTGCAGTTATAAACACCGGTATTGCTGAACTTACCGAACATATCGATCTCACTGATGCCCACTGCACCGGGGATATCGCACTCAACTCTTACAGGCTCCTTGCCCTCTTCAACAATATTGATGTAGAATACATCGGTAACCGCGTTGAAGCAGATCTCGATGCTGTACCAAACACCTGTGGTGGGAACAAGGCCCTCGATGGTGTTACGCACGTTATCGAACGAACCGATCTCAGCATCCCATGCGGCATACTGAATAACGTCGGTATCAACTTCCTTCTTTGTGAAGTCAAATCTGAGAACCTGTGCAGATGAACCGTTAGGAAGGTACATCTCAAGGTCGTAGTACATATTGTCAATACAGCTATCCTCAAACTTGATATCAAAAGATATCATAGCCTGCTCTGCAATAACGGTAGCATTCTTGCTTACAGCTACGTTGAAGCCTGCGCCCTTACCGTAGGGAAGTGCGGCGCTGTAGATCATGTTCTCGCTGTTTGCAGGATCAACTACGGCTGCAGAACCGATTCTGGGATAGTGAGAGGTGGTGGAAGAGGTGTGCTCCTTATCCTTCCAGAACTCCTTAACGTACTTTTCGGTTTCAACCTTAGCATCCCACTCGCTCTCGGTGAAATCAAGGTCAATGAAATTCTCGTACAGATAGTACTCAAGAATATCATCAAATTCCTCGATACCCTCGCCGCGGAAGCTCACCTCATTCTCTGCAGAAACAGAGAAGGCGAATACCGAGCTAACAAGAGCAATAGCAAGAATTGCTATAAGAATTCTCTTTGCGTTTTTCATAAATATCTCCTTACTGTCGCGTTCGCGCAATAATATTTTTAGTTATAATTATTATAACATCAGCCACCTCGAAAATCAATTCGGCAATATAGCAAATTTTATGTGCCTTTTTTGTTCTATTTGTACAATATGTGTGCGTGCGCATATATAAAGCAGAAGAAAATATGTAGAAACCATTAATTTTTTACTTTGGTATTGCAAAATGTGAAAAACTGGTGTATAATGTTGTAGATTAAAAACTCGGAAGGAATTCTAAGATGACCAATACTATGTTTATGGCGGGATTGTTTGATAATCCCATAATCCTTGTTGCATTGATCGCAGTGTTCGCAGTGGCGATGATCATCCCCATGATGAAGAACAAGAAGCAGGAAAAGAAAGACGCGCAGATGCGCGACGAAATACAGCCCGGCGACGAGGTTACTACCATCGGCGGTATCATCGGCAAGGTTGTTTCTGTAAAGGGCGAGACCTTCGTGCTTGAAACAACCAAGGATAAAACCAAGATCCGTTTCCTTAAGGGCGCTATCAGAAGCGTTGACGTTAAGGCACAGGACGTTGCTGCACAGATCATGGATGCGAAGGCGCAGGCAAGCAAGGATGAGCACGAGAAGGCTCCCAAGGAAGCTGCAGCTCCCAAGCAGGAAAAGGCTGAGAAGAAAAAGAGAGGCAAGAAGCACAGAGAGGCTGCTGAAAACGCAGAGAACAAGTGATCTTGCCAAATCAAGACTCTGTCTGTCATAATTTAAAAGTTCTCCGAATAGTTTTTAGATAGAACTGTTCGGAGGCTTTTTTTATGCATAAGTCAAAATTCAAATCGGGAAAAAGAACTAATCTTAAGGCTATACTGCTTGGGCTATGCCTTTCTATGATATTGCACGCGATCCTTTCCCTGCCCGGCGCAATAGTGCTGAACGCAATGAAAAATCCAACCGCCGCAACAGGCATCGTTGGAATAATCATACACGTTGCCTCCGGTATATTAACTTCATTTGCCGTTTGCAGATACAAGGGGCAGACTGCTGTATTCACCTGCCTTGTCTTTTCCCTTTCCTTCTTTGTTCTTGCGCTTGCAGTGGGGGTCATTGCAGGTGATAGCGGAATAACTTTGGAAAGCGTTATCAATTCCTTGATCTACGTTTTTGAATGCACTCTTTTTGCCGTGATCTTCAAACGGCTTAAGGAAAAGAAAAGATAAGAAAAGCCACTTGGTTTTGCTTCCAAGTGGCTTTTTATTAAACGTTTTTGAGCCTTTCAACGTAGTAAGGAATTGCCGACTCAAAGTTAACACCGTAGAATCGATGATCCTTATCCTTTTCGGTTTCCTTCATAGTTTCGAGAGTAAAGTCGACCGCGAGCGCGAGCGCAGATTCAACAGGCATACCGCGCATGATCGCACCAAGCGCGCAGGACGCATAAATATCACCTGTGCCGTGGAAAGAGGTCGGAAGTTTTTCGTTGAAATACTTGAAATATGTATCGGTCGTGCTATCGTAGTAATAAACACCGATCTCGTTGTCATTAAAGCTGATTCCGGTAAGTGCTGCGCGGGGCACACCCATACCCGTGAGAGATTTAAGAAGGTTTTTTATGTATTCCTCGTCATAATTCGGGTTATACTCCACACCGAGCATGAATGCCGCCTCGGTGATATTGGGAACAACGAGATCTGCTTTTTTGCAAAGGTTTGCCATCGATGCAGCGAATTCGGGAGTGAAGCCGGAATAGAGCTTGCCGTTGTCTGCCATAACGGGATCTATCAGAACGAAGGTATCCTTCTTCTTAAAGTCGTCAATAAATTTCTCTACAAGAGAGAGCTGACGGAAAGAACCGAGATAACCGGTGTATATAGCATCAAAATCGATCTCGAGCTCCTTGAGAGTGTTTGAGATAGGCTCGATCTCGTCTGTAAGGTCGCAGAAGGTGAACTTAGGGAATGCCGTGTGAGTAGAGAGCACCGCTGTGGGAAGCACTGCCGCCTCAACACCTGCGGCAGATATAATGGGAAGGGCTACAGTGAGAGAGCACTTTCCTACACAGGATATATCCTGGATCGTCATAATTCTTTTCATTTTAAATCTCCTTGCGTTTTATTTTTGCCCCTAAAGAGCAAAGCTTATTAACTATATCTTCATAGCCGCGATCTATGATCTCAGCATTTTTTATAACACTTTCACCCGGGCAGGCAAGCGCCGCTATAAGCGATGCGGCTCCGCCGCGCAAATCGGTGGCAAAAACCTGTGCCGCACTGAGCTTTGCGGGGAAAATCTGCGCCGAATTCTTTACACGGGTGTATCTCAACCCGAATTTTGCAAGCTCTTCAAGGTATCCGAATCTACCGCACCAAACGGTGTCTTTTATGCTGCCGCCCGCCACCGACATCAGCGGTGCGCACTGCGGCTGCATATCGGTTGGGAATGCCGGATGCGGCCCTGTTACTATATCAAAAGACGAATTTATTTCGCCAAAAGGAAAGACGCTGCCGCCTTTTTCACAAAATCCAATACCCGAGGCACATATACCGGGAAGGAATGCTTCAAGCTCGCTTAGATCCATACCACTGACCGAGATGCCCGATCCTGTCATGGCAGAGATCATAAGATACGTGCCTGCCTCGATCATATCGGGAATTATCCTTGCTGTGCCGCCGTGGAGCTCACAACCAATAACGGTGATGCAATCGGGCGAAAGGCTGATACTTGCACCGCAGGATATCAGATAATCTATAAGTGCGAGCACGTGCGGTTCTTTGGCATAGCCATAGATACGGGTAGTTCCTTTTGCGGTAGCGGACATCAGAATTGCGTTGACCGTTGCACCAACGGAGATTTTATCAAACCTTATATCCGCACCGACAAGGTGCGGTGCGCTTATTTCACTGCCCGAGACGGTAGCACCGAGCGCGGAAAGTGCCGAAAGGTGCATATCAATCGGGCGGTTTTCAAAATTACAACCGCCAAAGGGCATCACCTGTGCCCTGCAGAACCGCGCACTGAGCGCACCGAGAAGATAAGACGAAGCGCGGATCCTTGCAACGTTTGAAACGGTTGGGGTACGATAGGAAAGATGCGTTGTATCTATCAAAAGAGTGTCGCCATCCCACTCAACTACTGCGCCAAGCTCTCTTATGATATCAAGGGCTATGCGCACGTCAAGAATATATGGCACGCCGAAAAGGCGTGAAACACCGTTTGTTATCAGAGTGGCAAAGATTATCGGGAGGGCTGCGTTCTTTGATCCGCTAACCGTTATCTCCCCCGAAAGGTCTACTCCGCCGCTTATTACCAAGGCACTCATCTCGTTTCTCCGATACACTTTTTTAGCATAATATTCGAATATATAAGATGTGGTGCTTTGTTTTATAGAAAAAGTATAGCATTATGATGGCTTAATGTCAATAAAAACCATATGTTTTTTTACTTTTTTCTGCTTGACGGCATTGTTTTTTCGTGATAAAATGAGAGTGACGAAAGCTTAATATACAAACACATCGTTTTTGTATGTTTTCTTGCTAAAAAGTTACACGGGTGGCATTTTGCGCCAAATTTGAGAGGAGGTAGCGTATGATAGGCGGAGTTATAACCTGCTGGGTAGTGGGTGCTACGTGCATCGTTCTTGGCATAATAAATATGTGCGGCAATATCAACACGCTTCACGCATATCACAGAAAAAGAGTGCGCCCCGAGGATGTCAAGAAGCTTGGCATTTTCGTCGGCATCGGAACGATACTGTGCGGCGTTGGAACGATCTCGCTCGGTGGCGGTATGCTTGCCTTTGATCTGACGGACAAAAACATTTTCTTGATAATAAGCTATATCCTCTTCGGCATCTTAATGGGCGGCGGCATTATAACTACGCTCGTGTCTATATGCAAATATAACAAGGGATTATTTTAATATAAAGCGACATTTTCTCGCTTGACTTTTTTGTATCCTTCTGCTATACTATTAAGCGCGACTGTTAATATTCAGCTTCGCGTTTAAATTTCGGGGTGTGGCGCAGTTGGTGAGCAAGTAAAAACCTTCTAAACGACGGTTTTTACGCAGCGAAGTCCTCGAAACAAGGAGTTGGCGAAGGGCTTTATGCCCGACAATCAACGACTATGTGACGGGACGGGGATGCAAGCGTGCTTTGGTGCGATGCCAAAGGTAATGGAGCGCAGCAAAATGGCGACGCGGAAGTGAATAACAACCTAAACGGTTGTTAGAGCCGCGACGTGACCGAGCCCGCAGGCGAGAATCAAGTCCTGTAAGGATTTGAACCTTTTACTTAACTTAATATTTCGGGGTGTGGCGCAGTTGGTAGCGCGCGTGCTTTGGGAGCACGATGCCGCAGGTTCAAGTCCTGTCACTCCGACCAATAAAAAGGACCTATTCATCTTCGGATTGGTCCTTTTTTATTTAGGTCCGGTTCCAGTCCTTGTGTATGCTCTGCATACCAAGTCTTGGACGCTCGCAGGTTCGCTATTCCGTCGCTTTGCTCCTTACACTCCGACCAAATAACAAAGCCTACCATCGCGGTAGGCTTTTGCTTTTTCATAGAATAGATTAAGCAGAAGCAACTCTGCAACACTTTTATCAATTTGCTTGAAAATTTGCATTAATTGTGATATCATTACAATGTGATTTACAGTAACTGTTGGATATGGATTTAATTAATTTCAAAATCACCTTTTATAACACATCATTTATGGAGAAAAAATGGTTGACAGCTCTAAATACGTTGTTCTCGATGTAGAAACAAATGGTTTATCAAGGTAATGAAACCTTGATTGCTTATTTTACTAAATCAATACCAAAGAAAAAGGCTCGGAATTCCGAGCCTTTTTCTTATTTTATGATCTTCTTGAGCTGGTTGAGTGCGTCATCGTATTCCTCAAAGCTTATAACGTAGTCGCAAAGCGCGGCATTCTTTTCTACGTATTCAAGCGCAACGAGGCGGTTGACCTTGTCCTCAACTGAGGAGTTTTTCCTTATGATATTTGACATCAGCGCACGTTTATCTCGCTTAATGAAGATAGTGGTTACGTTTTTAAACTGAGTTTTGAGGGACATTGCGCCACAGATATCCATTGTGGTAAGCACGCGCTTGCCGCTGTCAAGGATCCTTTGAATATCCTCCTTTTTCGAGCCGTAGCCGTGGCCTGCATACATCGTTGACTGCAGCATCTCACCGCTATCGCACATATTTCTAAACTCCTCTACCGAAACGTAGTTATACCACTTATTCGCCTCAATGGCGGTAGCGTCCTTGGTGGTGTAGCTCGTAAGCTTTTCAAACTCATTATTTTCGGCAAGAAAACGGGTTGCGAGCTTGGATTTGCCGCTGCTCGATGGACCAACGAGAACGACGATATCCGACTTTTTAAGGTTTTGCTCGCAGGGCTTTACCGAATAGCTCTCTGCTATTATCTCAACGATCTTCAAAAACTCATCGTAATAATTAACGGCGAGCATTCCCGTTGCTTCCTGATTCCAGGGACGACGCATCAGGACCGGGAATTTTGCATTTGACGTTAAGATATTGTGCATTGCATCATCAAAGAGAATATCGGTGTGGATATTATCCTTTCTCGCGCCCATATAGATATGGTCGGCAGGGATCTCGGGAAATTCTTCCATAATTCTTTGCGCACGGATGCCCATAAACTGCGGGGGCACTGCGGTGCAGATGAACACCTCCGTCATCTCGCTGAGTTTTCTTACAAACTCCTTCGCGCCCTCGTAGACCGGCTGAGTTCTGTAGAACTCCGGATCTTCGAAGTAGGGGTAGATGCTATCCGCTCTTGTGCCAAGCTTTCCCCACGCGCCCTTTTCATAAATAGTCATGGGGGGATCAAATTTATGTTTTTCGTTTGCCAGCTTAATTGCGTAGCTGGTACATTCCATTAAAACGTCATCTATATCAAGCGCTGTTGATAATCTATATTTTCTACTCATTTTTATTACCTCTTTCTTAGTATTTGCCGCGAAAATCTATTATAAACTCCGTCCCCGGGTTAAAAAAAGCAACCCATCGTATTTGGTACAGAAACACGAAAAGTTGCTTTAAGTTATTTATTTAGTGGTATTATTATACCATAAAGGACGGAAAAGTCAAGACTTTTCGTTAAAAACGGCAGTTTCGCAAAGAAAAATGGCAGGTTTTTGTATAAAACAACCTGTTTCCAAATAGGTGCTGTGTTTTGAATGTTGAGTAAATCAAAAAAGCCGATGAGTTAACATCGGCCTTTTTGCTTGCAAAATGTAATTTATTTAAATTCTCTATCCATTTCTTCTCGCATCTTGCGAGCCTTTTCGTTAGCGGCCTCCCATGACGTGTGATTTTTCTCCCACAGGGCTGCCTCTTTTTCTTTTCTTTCCTCCCACAGGGCCGCCTCTTTTTCTTTTCTCTTCTCGTCCTCAATAATTTTTCTTCCCTCAGCTTGAAGGGCCTTTGCCTCCGCTTTTGCCTTAATATCGTTTTGCTCCTTTTCAATGCGAGCTATATTCTCTGCTTCGGTCTGCACCTTCTTCTCATCAACTTCACGGCGAGCCTTTTCTAATGTGGCCAGTCTTGCCTTCTTCTCTGCCTCAAGATCTGCCAACTTCTCTTCATCACGCTTTTTCTCTGCGTCGTTGCGACTGGCGATATCAACAAGCTTTTGCGAATTTTCTACCAGCTGACCAAATCCGTACGGAAAAATCGAAAGCAAATAAATGAAATAGCAAAACGGCAATGAAAGAACAACTATTAAAACAGCGCTAATGATGCCTATTAAAAACGGCGCAAACGTTTCCGTAGTGATCATAGTCACGAAACCTATGATAATCGAGGCGATTGCAGCAATCACGCCGCCGATCAACACAAAGCCAGAGAGCACTGCTGCTATAAGAAAGGTTAATGCCTTTATTTTTTCGCCAATATCTCCGTATAACTTTATGATACCATTGCCAATAAATTTCATAAATCTCAACCCCAATCTTACACAAGTATAATTAATCATCTAAAATTATAACAGCTTTAGCTCAACTTGTCAAGGTTGGAAGACGGTGTGATGCAACGTAAACGCTTGATTTTTCCGACACTTAATGCTATAATCAAATAAACCGATTTTGGAGGGTTAAGATGAAAATTGCGGTAAGCGCTTGCCTTATGGGTGAAAATTGCAAATATAACGGTGGCAACAACCTGAATCAGAGGGTCATCGACTTTATCGGAAATAAGGAATATATAAAGATATGCCCCGAGGTACTTGCCGGACTTGGCACACCGAGAGTGCCGATAGAGATCGTTAACGGCGAGGTTATCAGCCGTGACGGTGTTAACGTGGACAAGGAGATACGCGAGGCGGTTGATAAGATTCTCGCAATGCTTAAAAAAGAAGAGATCGAGTGCGTTATACTCAAATCGAGAAGCCCCACCTGTGGAGTTAAAGAGGTATATGACGGCACGTTTTCGGGCAGACTTATCAAGGGTGAAGGCACGCTTGCCGAGGCGCTCAGAAAAGCCGGATACCGCGTTATTGACTGCGAGGATATATAAAATTACAAAAGAAAAGCCGATTTTTTACCGTAAAATCGGCTTTTATGCTTTTTTATCGCGGGATAGCATTGATTTTTGCGCGTATATGATATATAATTATATATTACAGTAAACACTCACGGAGGACAACGTGAAAAGATTTTTAACGTATATGAAGGGAAACAGGCTTGGCGCGATACTCGGCCCACTACTTAAGCTGTGCGAAGCGGCACTTGAGCTGATAGTTCCCCTTGTTATTGCAAATATAATAGATACCGGAATCAAGGACGGGGACGTTTGGTACATCGTTAAGAGCTGTGCTACCCTTTTGCTTTTGGGTGCGGTTGGATTTGCTTTTTCCGTAATTGCGCAGTACTTTTGCGCAAGATGTGCGGTTGGAAGCGTTACAAAGATGAGATCCTCTCTTTTTGCCCACCTGCAAACCCTCTCCTACACAGAGATAGATAAGATCGGCACTGCAACAATGATAACGAGAATGAGCGCTGATGCAAACCAGGTGCAGACAGGCGTTAACCTGGCATTAAGACTGCTTTTGCGTTCTCCCTTCGTTGTTTTCGGCGCGATGATAATGGCTATAATAGTTGCCCCCACCTCAGCACTTCCCTTTGGAGCAACGATAGCGGTGCTTTCGGTTATCGTATTTGGCATTATGCTGATAACAATGCCACTCTACAAAAAGACGCAGAAAAGACTTGACGGCGTTGTTGTAAAAACAAGAGAGAACCTCTCGGGCGCAAGGGTTATCCGTGCGTTCTGCAAAGAAGAGAGCGAGATAAACGAATTCAGGGAAAAGAACGATGCGCTCTCTAAAATGCAAATAATTGTTGGCAGAATATCCGCACTTATGAACCCTATGACATTTGCGGTGATAAATGCGGGAATTATCGTTTTGCTTTACACGGGTGCGATGGACGTGAAGGCCGGCAACCACACTTCCGGCGAGATAGTTGCGCTTTACAACTATATGTCGCAGATCCTTATCGAGCTTATAAAGCTGGCAAACCTTATCATCACTATCACCAAGGCGCTTGCATCACTTTCAAGGATCAACTCTGTATTTGACATAAAGTCCTCTATGAAGGACGGCACTGCTACCGAAGGTAAGGGCAAGGGCGTAATGCTTGCATTCGAGAATGCCTCCCTCAAGTACTGCGGCGCGCAGGAAGACTCACTTTCCGGCCTTAGCTTCTCAATAACCAGAGGACAGACACTCGGAATTATCGGCGGTACGGGAAGCGGAAAAACCTCCCTTATTAACCTTATTCCCCGCTTTTACGATGCGACCGGCGGCGAGGTTTACTTTGACGGAGTTAACGTTAAGGACTACAAGCTCTCCTGCCTCAGATCAAAGATCGGCATAGTTCCGCAGAAGTCGGTGCTTTTTGCAGGAACTGTGCGAGATAATATGAGGGTTGGCAACGAAAATGCCACTGACGACGTGATCTATCGCGCGCTCAGAATTGCGCAGGCCGAGGATTTTGTTATCGAAAAGGGCGGCCTTGATGCGACCGTTGAACAGGGCGGCAAGAACCTTTCCGGCGGACAAAGGCAAAGACTCGCTATTGCAAGAGCAGTTGTTAAAGCGCCCGAGCTTCTTATTCTTGACGACTCGGCATCAGCGCTTGACTACGCAACCGATGCGGCACTGCGCGCATCATTGAAGGAGCTTAGCGGCACTACCGTTGTTATCGTTTCACAAAGGGCATCATCCATTATGCACGCAGACAAGATCGTTGTGCTTGATGACGGCGAGCCCGATGCGATAGGCACACATAAGGAGCTTATTGAATCCAGTGTTGTTTACCGCGAAATATACGCAACTCAGTTTGAGGGGGTGGTTTAAGATGAAGAACAAAAACACCGTCTCAAAGATACTTAAATACATAGGAAAATACAAGCTGCTTTTACCCGTGTCGATTCTTTTCGCACTTATCACGGTAGCGGCGAGCCTTATTATCCCTTATCTTTTCGGCGAGATCATCAGCTGTATCAAGAAAATTGAAGAGATCAGATCATCTCTGACTCTTGCCCCTGACGATATAACGCTCGGCATTCAAAACGAGATCAAGAACATAATCGGCATAATTATCATCGGCGCAGCCCTTATAGGAGTTGCGGCGCTGGCGCAGTGGCTGATGAGCCTTATGAACAACCGCATTGCATATTCTGTATCCCGAGATATAAGAAAAGATGCGTTTATCAAGCTTGAATCCCTGCCACTTTCCTACCTTGACTCTCACAAGCACGGAGATATACTTTCAAGAACTATCTCGGACACCGAGCAGATATGCGACGGCCTTGTGCTTGGATTTACACAGCTTTTCACCGGCATTATGACGATCGTTGGCACGATGGCACTGCTCTTTTATATAAGCTGGCCTGTGGCGATCGTTGTGCTTGTGCTTACCCCGATGTCACTCTTGCTCGCAAGATTCATTGCGAAGAGCACCTTCCGTTTCTTCAAGGCGCAGGCGAGCGCAAAGGGAACCTCCACCGCGCTTGTGGACGAGATGATAGGCAATCAGAAGCTCGTGCAGGCGCTCGGATACGAAGGACGTGCCACCGAGAGATTTGACGATGCCAACACAAAGCTTGGCAAGGCATCTCTCAAGGCTATCTTCTTCTCTTCCCTTACAAATCCTTCAACAAGATTTATCAACAACATTATCTACGCCGTGGTTGCGCTTGTTGGCGCGCTTGGAATTATCGGAACTCTCGGAGTGATCGGTGAGGGGCTTGATATCGGCTTGCTTACGGTTTTGCTTGCGTACGTTAACCAATACACAAAGCCGTTCAACGAGATCTCGGGCGTTATAACCGAATTTCAGAACTCGCTTGCGGGTGCTGGGCGAGTATTCGAGCTTATCGAAGAAAAGAGCGAGATACCCGATGCAGAAAATGCTAAGGAGATAGAGAGTGCTGACGGCAACGTTACCCTTGATGCCGTTTGCTTCTCCTACACCAAGGACAAAAAGCTTCTTGAGAACATCAGCCTTGACGTTACAAAGGGACAAAGGGTGGCGATCGTTGGCCCAACAGGATGCGGAAAAACGACGCTTATCAACCTTTTAATGCGTTTTTACGACGTTGACTCGGGAAAAATATCGGTTGACGGCGAACCTATCGTAACACTTACAAGAAAGAGCCTGAGGGGGAGCTACGGCATGGTGCTCCAGGACACCTGGCTTAAGGCGGGCACTGTAAAGGAAAACATCTCCTTCGGCAAGCCAACAGCTACCGATGAAGAGATAATTGCCGCGGCGAAGGCGGCGAGAGCGCACGGATTTATAAAAAGACTGCCCGAAGGATACGATACCGTTATCGCAGAGGACGGCGGAGATCTTTCCCAGGGACAGAAGCAGCTCTTGTGTATTGCAAGAGTTATGCTTGCCCTGCCCCCGATGCTTATACTTGACGAGGCAACCTCGTCTATCGACACGCGCACCGAGATCAAGATACAGGATGCGTTCGGCAAGATGATGCAGGGGCGCACGAGCTTTATCGTGGCGCACAGGCTTTCCACCATCAAGGAAGCCGACCTCATCCTCGTTATGCGCGACGGCAACGTTATTGAGCAAGGAAACCACGACGAGCTGATAGCCAAGGGCGGTTTCTACTCAGATCTTTACAACAGCCAATTTGCGCACTTGGAAAACTGATTGCAAATCAAAGCGATCTGTGATAAAATACATCTGAAGGGAGGATGACGATATGCCTAACATTCCCGAATATAAAGAGATCTTCGGCTTAGCCCTTGACGAGCTTGAAAAGAGCGAGGACGGACGCCGCGAGATAATCAACAAAATAATCACCTCCCTCTCGGATGGGGGAGAGCTATCAGCAGAGGAGCGCTTTGCAATGCGCTCCAAGATCGGCGTTGTGCTTTCTGATATGGAAAAGAAGGCAATGATCTACACCGAGGCAGACGGCACTCTTAAGAAAAGAGAGGACAAAATAATTGCCATCAGGATCGAGAAGTGTGAGGAGCAGATACTGAAGTTTGTGCAGGAATCCCCGAAAACGAGAGCTGAACTGCGCGATGCGCTCGTTAGCTACTTCGGTACGGACAAAACCGCGACCGACAGGGATGACAACAGGCTTTTCACCTACACGGGACAGATACTGAAAAGGCTCGTTAACGACGGTATATTCGACCTTACGGACGGCAAGTATACCTGCGCTGAGGAAAAGAGCGCGTATATCAAAAATCGCACAGAGGTGCTTGCACTGAAGGCGGCATTCCTTTCAAGACTGCACTCAAAGGGCGGAGAGTTCTTTGAATACTACTTTATCAACCTTTTGACCAGATACCTTGCAAGGATGGGCAAGACGGTGATCGAATCCTACGTTACCGGCGGCGCTGACGACGGCGGAATTGACGGAGTTGTTAAGACTGTGGATTCGCTCGGATTTCGCGAGACGGTGATGGTGCAGACGAAGAACCGCGCTGATTTCTCAAGTGAGACCGACGTGCGCGGATTTTACGGCGCTGTTTGTGCAAAGCAGGGCTCACGCGGAATCTTCGCAACAAGCTCCGGCTTTCACCCAATGGCAAAGAGCCTGCTTGACTCCATAGACAACTGCGTTGGAGTGGACGGAGATAAGCTGTTCTCAATGGCATGCGACGTTTCCTACGGCATAAGGCGAAACGGAGAAAAATTAATTATAGATAGTGAGATATTATGAGTAACGAAGTTAAAAGAATTACGGTTGTTGAGGCAAGAGAAAGACTTGCATCCGAGATAATCAACCTTGTTTCCGACCTCAAGAAGCTTAACGTGGTTATAAGAAACAGAATCTATTATTTTGACAAGAACCTTCTTGAGCACGACGACTTCAACGGTAAGACCATTCTTCTTGTTGGAAACATAAGCGTTGGAACAGAAAAAATGGAGTCCGATGACTTTTGCGACTTTGCGGCTTGCGTAGAGATCCGCACTGCTTACGTAAGTGAGGAAGAGCTTGACAAGGCAATAGCAGAGTTCAAGGAAGAGATCGTTAAGTTTATTGATGGCGCTAAGGAAAGAGATAACGTTGAAGATTACGTTGTTGAGATCTCCCAAAAGCAGACCGAGGAGGCGGCGCGCGCATCTCAGGACTTTGCGCAGGAAATGAAGAAGAACAGGATCAAGCTTATCATCGGCATCGGCGCGCTTATCGTTCTTATCGGCGGTGTGGCACTGCTTGTGTCGCTTATACTTTAAGGCTATGGATTTTTCAAAATATACAAAAAGATCGGGCACGTGCGAGAGCTGTGAATTCTACGATTACGACGAATACACCGACTCCTACGGCTGCACAATGTCGCTCGACGAGGACGAGATGGTCAACTTCCTTTCGGATAATACGAGAGGCTGCCCTTATTACCGCTATTACGACGAGTATAAGAGCGTACAAAAGCAGATATGATAAAAATAAAACGCACGTGCCTACACGTGCGTTTTTTGTTATTGGCTGACCGAATCCGATACCAATCAATCCGAGTATTGCTTGCACAAGCAAACAACACGATTTTTAGGCAGTTTGACAGTTAATTTGATGGTTTTTTTGCAATTTGCAACAAAAATTTTTAAAAATTAAAAGTGAGAAAAAGCGAGCATTTAAGAGAAAACGAGAGCTTTTGCGAGCTTTCATTTTCTAAATCGATTTTGAGCAAAAAAGTTTATCAAAACCTATTGACATGATTTGGTTTATATGATATAATGACTAAGCTTGAAAAAAACTGTGTTAAAACACAAACATTATTTGGAGGAAAAAGAAATGTCCACTTTTATGGCAAACAAGGATACCATCGAGCGTAGATGGTTTGTTATTGATGCCGCTGGCCAGCCTCTCGGCAG
This sequence comes from Eubacteriales bacterium, assembly GCA_045614485.1. GTDB lineage: Bacteria > Bacillota > Clostridia > Oscillospirales > CAG-272 > UBA1740. The sequence continues at coordinate 1,074 of JAZLCY010000017.1, read as the reverse complement.
AACCGCTGTTAAGGCTGCAACCATTCTTCGCGGCAAGCATCGTCCCGAGTTCACCCCCCATGCTGATTGCGGCGAGTTCGTTATCATCGTAAACGCAGCTAAGGCAACTCTCACCGGTAAGAAGCTTGAGCAGAAGTTCTACCGTCACCACTCCGGTTACATCGGCGGTCTTAAGGAAGTTAGCTACAAGAAGATGATGGCTGAGCGTCCTGAGATGGCTATGGAGCTCGCAGTTAAGGGTATGCTTCCCCACAACACTCTCGGTGCAAAGGCATTCACTCGCCTTCACGTTTACGCAGGCGAAAATCACGAACAGGCTGCTCAGAAGCCTATCGCAATTGACTAAGAGGGAGGATAAAGAAGATGTATACCAGTGCTAAGCCCTATTTCTACGGAACAGGAAGAAGAAAGAAGTCCGTTGCAAGAGTACGCCTTTACCCCGGTACCGGCGCTATCACCATTAACGGACGTGATATTGATGACTACTTTGGTCTTGATACTCTCAAGCTCATCGTTAACCAGCCCTTCGGCGTAACTGAGACTACCGGCAAGTTTGACATCGTTGCAAACGTTTGCGGCGGCGGTTTCTCCGGCCAGGCAGGTGCTATCCGTCACGGCGTTGCTCGTGCTCTCCTCTCTGCTGATGAGACCTACAAGCCCGCTCTTAAGAAGGCAGGATTCCTTACTCGCGATCCTCGTATGAAGGAAAGAAAGAAGTACGGACTCAAGGCTGCTCGACGTGCACCCCAGTTCTCGAAGAGATAATCAAACGAAGCGAGGCTGCAAGCTTGCTTGTAAGCGAGCAAGTGCAGATTGCTCCGCGGTGGCTCGCAGGATGCGAGCGTTGTGCATAGCACCAAGCGATAACGCTTGCACCGCGCAGGAGTATAATTACGACTTTTTCGAATACAAAAAATGCCCTGCCGAAGCAGAGCATTTTTTTGAAGTTTCGACCTTTGGTCGAAATTATCTCTTTGAGAACTGAGGTGCACGACGAGCAGCCTTGAGTCCGTACTTCTTTCTTTCCTTCATACGAGGATCGCGAGTGAGGAGGCCTGCCTTCTTGAGAAGGGG
>JAZLCY010000016.1:0-30928 GCA_045614485.1 Eubacteriales bacterium | reverse complement strand
GATCCGCAGCCGTACTTCTCACCGCGGTCAAAATAGATCTCAGAGCAAGGTCCGCAGGGGCCCGTTCCGTGCTCCCAGAAGTTGTCTGCCTTGCCAAGTCTTACGATGTGAGCCTCGGGCACGCCGATCTTATCTCTCCAGATCGCGTATGCCTCGTCGTCCTTCTCGTAAACGGAGGGCCAGAGAAGATCTTCGGGAATTTCAAGTGTCCCCGTAAGGTACTCCCAAGCCCACGGAATAGCCTCGTCCTTGAAGTAATCTCCGAAGGAGAAGTTACCGAGCATCTCAAAGTAAGTACCGTGTCTTGCAGTGTGTCCAACTCTCTCAAGGTCGGGGGTTCTGATACACTTCTGGCAGGTGCAAACTCTGTTTCTGGGGGGAATTTCCTCGCCGGTAAAGTATTTTTTCATAGGTGCCATACCGGAGTTGATAAGCAAAAGCGACTTATCTCCATTGGGTACGAGAGAGAAGCTGGGGAGTCTTTTGTGTCCCTTGCTCTCAAAGAAGGAGAGATAGCTTTCTCTTAAATCGTTAAGTGATGTCCATTTCATATTTGTTGCCTTTTCTCCGATCTATCGGTCAGTTGGAATATAATTTAAAGGGATCTTGTGCGCCGTTTGCATTCGGCTTGATGTTGAATCTGAAGAATATTTCCTTCTCCTTGATTCTGTATTCGGGCAAAAGCATCGGTCCGCAGGAGGCAGATCCGATACCTGCATTCTTATAGTCAACTATAAGGGTGGTTTCCTTGCTCGGCTTAAGCTCAAAGTTGTGCGCCGCCGCTGTAAGCGCCTCGGGTGTGTAGTGGGATGCGCTAAGAGAGAATCCTGTGCCCGAAACGTAAAGGCCCATGCCGTCCGCAAAGCTGACGTCGGCAAATCTGCATCCGTAATGCGCGCCGTTTTCCTGCGGTTTTATATAGTCAACGAAATTTTCTGTAACCGTGGTTCTGTAAAGGTCTACCGTTGCCGCCGTTCGCTTGTCAACGTAAGATTCCTGTGGGCCGTAGCCAAAGTACCTCAGCCATTCCGCGCCCTCGGGCATCGTGAATCTGAAGCCGAGCCTCGGCAGGGGAGGAAGAGATTCGTTAACAACAACGTTTGCATCAAGGGAGATTCCCTTACCCTCGGATATTGTGTAGGTGATATAATACGTGAGCGCGGGCGAAACCGTCTTGGGATCGGGGAAGCGCAGCATTATATCTGCGTGTATTTTAACGCAATCTTCCTCGACCTCAGCCTCACAGCTCTTGCATTTGAGGATAAGATTATCAAGGCCTGCGTTAAACCATTCGCGCTTGATCTTGCGGTCGTTATCGGTGGGTGCTCGCCATACCGTAGGCATTACGGGGGAAGTGATCATCTTCTTGCCCGAGAACACAAGCGACTCGATAAGGCCGGTATTCTTGCTTATGCGAACTCTGTTATCGCCAAAGGTAACGGTGTAGGATGCATCGTTATCCTTGAGGGTTGCGTGTGTGTTGGCGTGGGTGTCCTTTATGTAGTTTGAGACAACGAACTGCCAATGTCCAACCTCGTCGCCGGCCTTCGCGTACGGGTAATCCCTGTTGTAGCGCGCGCTCACGTCAACGGTGGTAAAGTCTATGGCGGCGGCGTTTATCTTGAACACCTTCTTTTTAAGGGGTGCTATTTTAAGATCGCCGAGGGGGAAGGAGTCCACGATCTCGGCATTTCTCTTCACCGTGCAGTAAAGGGATATATCCGAGAGGGAGGTGTGGTATCTTCTGCTCTTGACCGTGATCCTGCCGTCAGCATAGCTTACGGTAAGAGGCGCGTACGCCTGCTTCACCTCGAGCATACCCGTGCTTATCTTTCTGTCGGGGGAAACGAGTCCGTCAACGCAGAAGTTGGAGTCGTGCTGTTCTTCGCCGTGGTCTCCGCCGTAGAGAAACTCGGGGGAGGAATACTTCGCCTTACCGGAGGCAACCGAGTGGCTACAGAACTCCCAGATACAACCGCCAAAGAAGGAGTCGTATTTGTACATAAGGTCAACGTACTTGGGAACGTCGCCGGGGCCGTTACCCATCGCGTGCGCGTATTCGCACAGGAAGAGGGGGTCTTTTATCTTTCTGTTCTTGAGATAGTAGTTCTCAACAACATCAAATTCGGGGTACATTCTCGATTCGATCTCGGTGTAGGCTCGGTAGGTGCTTGAGGGGATCGAATTTCTGATTCCCTTTGCCTTCTCGATGTCGATCTGATAAGCTCTTCTGGTTTCGTCCTCAACGTGAATTATTCTCGTCAGATCTCTCATCTTGAAGAAGTTGAAAAGCGCCCTGTGGTTTTCACCAACACCGCATTCGTTACCAACGCTCCACATAATGATCGACGCGTGATTCTTATCGCGCTCATACATTCTCTCGGCTCTGTCGATATAAGAAAGAGTCCAGTTTCTGTCGTCGGTCAGGGGCGTGTGGTCGCCGTAAATATCGCCCGGAACACCGTGGCACTCTATATCCGCCTCATCACAGAGGAAGATGCCGTACTTATCGCACAGCTCGTAAAAGCGCGGGTCGTACGGATAGTGGCTTGTGCGCACCATATTCATATTGGCGGCTTTGATGATCATAAGGTCGCGCTTCATATCCTCTACGGTAACGGCTGAGCCGGTGTAGGGATTGGAGTCGTGGCGGTTAACGCCCTTGACCTTCTGTTTTTTGCCGTTGATATAAACGGTCTTGTTCTTTATCTTAACCGTTCTGAAGCCAACGAAAAAGCGCAAAACCTCACTGCCCGAGGATATCTGCAGGGTGTAAAGGTAGGGGGCTTCATCACTCCAGAGGGCGAGCTTTTTGATCGCGGGGATCGTGATCTTTTCTTCCGCGTCCTTTGTGGTGATATTGCCTTCGGCAACGGTTTTGCCCTCTTTATCAAGCAGCTTGTAGCTTGCGGAAAGGGATTCGTTGGTGTGAAGGATTATATCAAGCCTTGCCTTTTTGTGATTAGGTTCAACCACGGGCAGAACGTGAACGTCGGTTATTCTTATCTTATCGCGGAAAAGAAGATAAACGTCGCGGAAGATACCGGAGGAGCGGAACTTATCCTGGTCCTCAAGGTAAGAGCCGGAGCACCATTTTACAACGAGAACTACCATCTCGTTTCTTCCGGATCTTACAAATTTTGAAAGATCGAACTCGCTCGTTGTGTGGCTTACCTCACTGTAGCCAACGAACGCACCGTTCAAAAAGAGGTAAAAACAGGAGTCAACACCCTCAAAGTTGATGAAGGTTTCCTTTTCTTCAACCTCCTCCTTGGAAAGATCGAAGGTGCGCCTGTAGATCGCGCAGGGGTTGTCCTTCGGAACGTTCGGCGGATCGTAGGGGAAGGGGTAGATAACGTTTGTGTATTGGGGCACGTCGTAGCCTTCGCCGGTACGGAACTGCCAGCAAGAGGGCACGGCCATCGTGTCCTTTATATCCCCGATCTCGTCAAGGGATGCCGGAACGTCCTCAACCGAGGCATAGTACTTGAAACCCCAAGTGCCCGAAAGACTTCTGAAATGTTTGCTCTCTTCTCTGTCGCCAAATGATGCCTCGGCAGAGTGGTAGGGAACAAAATAGGCTCTCGGTTTTTCTGTATTTATATGGAGCGCCGATAGCTCCTTGTGGTAATTCTTTACACCAAGCGGCATATTAATCTCCTTTGGGCCGTATTGTAACGTCGCCCGAAAAGTATTTTTTGATCGAGCCGTCCTCAAGCTGAAGGAGGATAGCTCTGTCATTGTCAATATCAATAACGGTGGCGCGGCAGGCGTTTTCTGTTCCGCTCACCGTAACAGCTCTTCCGATAAGGGAGGAAAGAGCTCTGTATTCCGAAGTGATAAAGTCGGAATCGAAAATTTCAAGGGAGGTGAAAAACTCATTTACGATAGCGAAAGCAAGAGAGGTTTCGTTGTAGGAAACGCCGCATTCGTCAAGCGAGGTCATAAGCTGTCTTACCTCGTTTGTATGTTCGCCGTCCTTGAGGTTTATACCGATGCCAACGATAAAAAATCTTTCGCCAAGGTCGGTAAACGATGCCTCGGTAAGTATTCCGCCAAGCTTTTTATCGTTAATTACAAGGTCGTTGACCCACTTGATCTTCGGGGTCAATTTTTTGCATGACTCTTTGAAAATTGCTCTTGATACTGCTACTGCAGTATAGCTTGTAAGGTGTGTCGGCTCGCCCAAAACCATATTTTGGGGCAAAAGCACCGACATATAGAGTCCTGCGCCAAAGGGGGACTCAAAGGTACGTGCGCGTGTGCCCCTGCCTGCACTCTGTGCGCGCGATATAAATATCGCAGGGGTTAGCCCTGCACCACAGCTTTTTGCATATAATTTCGCACGGGTATTGGTTGAATCAACTGTTTCGTAGGCAAAAACCTCTATATTTTGCAAACAATTATTTGCAAAATAGCACTTGATCTCTTCCTCGCGGCGAGCATTTCTTGCAAAGAACTCATCTTTTTCCACAAGCAAGCGAGCTCCTTAAAATATTTTCTCATGATATTCTAACATAAAAAGCTATCCTTGTCAACGATTTTTAATTTAACTTTCCTGAAACTTCGGGAATAAAAGCGGTATGCGTGGGAAAAAATACCTCTGAATTCACCGTGGAGGAAGATATGCAATTAGGGGAAAATTACTGCGAGAACGTGATGCTCGTATCGGAGATGCTGAGGGTCAAAGACAGCTTTGATATTATTGAAAGAAGGCTTCATATTCACGAAAGGGAGCTTTGCTTTTTCTATATCGACGGCTTTGTGAAGGACTCCGAGATGCAAAGAGTGATGCAAACCTTTCTATCCCTCAAGGAGCTTGGCGATGCCGTTTACACCGAGAGAAGAATTCCTTATATGGAGGTTGAGCGATGCTCCGATCCTGATAAGATCGTCCGCTCGGTGCTCTCGGGGCAAACCGCACTTTTCGCCGAAACCTTCGGGGCGGAGGCAATACTTATCGACGTCAGAACCTATCCTGCCAGGCAAACCGAAGAGCCGGACAGCGACAGGGTGATGCAGGGCTCTCACGACGGATTTGTGGAAACCCTTGTAACAAACACGGCGCTTATCCGCCGAAGGGTGAGAGATCCCGGCCTCACGATGCATCATATTAATCTCGGGGGCGCATCCGCAACCGACGTTGTTGTGTGCTATATCGAGGGGGTGGCGGACGCGAAAACCGTCAAAAAGGTGGTGGATAAGCTCAACTCTATCCGCCCGGGGTCCTTGACTCTCGGCTTTCAGTCGCTTGCGGAATGCCTTATTGACAAGGGGTGGCTCAACCCATTTCCAAAGGTGCGGACGACCGAGCGGCCGGACACCGCCGCGGCACAGCTGATCGAGGGCAGTGTGCTTGTAATTTGCGACACGGCTCCGCAGGTAATGATCCTTCCAACTTCGATCTTCCACTATTTACAGCAAACGGACGACTTTTATTTTCCGCCCATTACAGGCACCTATCTTCGCGCGGTGAGGATACTGATGCTTCTTTTATCGGTGGTGATAACACCCCTTTGGCTGCTCTCGGTGGAGTATAGAGACCTTCTGCCCGAGGGTATGCGGTTTTTAGTGCCCGATGAGAGCGGGGGAATACCGATATTTTTACAGCTGTTGCTTATCGAGGTGGCAATAGACGGGCTGAAGATCGCCTCGATGAACACTCCCGATATGCTCTCAAACTCGCTCTCTATCGTCGGCGCTCTGATACTCGGCGATTTTGCCGTTCAGGTAGGGTGGCTGTCGGCTGATGCTATCTTCTATATGGCATTCGTTGCGATAGCAAATTTCGCTCAGCAAAACCACGAGCTTGGCTATGCCTTCAAGTACGTCAGGGTGATAGCTCTTGTTCTCGTGCAGCTTTTCGGCATATGGGGATTCGTTGTCGGTATGGCGGTATTTATCATTCTTATCCTTACGAACAACACGGTGGTCGGCAAGGGGTATCTCTATCCCTTTATTCCTTTTGATCCGCGTGCGGCAAGGCGGCTTCTTTTAAGGGAGAAAAAAAGAGATTTTTATAATAAAAAAAGAGATGAAAAGTGTAGCGCGGGGGTTGAAAATGGAAAAGAAAAGTAGTAAAATTATATCCGATGAGAATGGGGGCGGCGAGAAGTGCGCGGCCTACGTTCCAACAAAGCTGAGGCGGTTTATCTCGGCATACGATAAGCTCACAGACGCACTGCGCCGCCGATTTGACACAGAGGGCGACGTTATCGGCACGTACGTTGGCAGGCTGGGTTCTGTCAGCAATCTCGCCTACCGCGATGAGCTTATGATAAGGCTTGTCAGATACCGCGAGATCAGAAATAAATTCACACGGGGAGAGCTTTCGCAGGCGGAATTCACCGTGTCGGAGGAGGATATTGCGTCGCTTTTGTCCTTGGCCAAGAGGGTTTCGTGCGCAAAAGACCCTGTATCCTGCCACGACCGTGGGGTGATCGTGTCAAGGATCAAGCATTATTCCAAGTGGGTGGCGCACGTTATTTTTGCGGCGCTGATATTCATTCTGTCGGTGGCTTTGTTTTTTGCAATTAAGTATTAGGAGAAATTTTCAATATGAGGGCTTGCTATCACACTCACACCAGCCGTTGCCACCACGCAACCGGCACTGATGAGGAATACGTTTTATCCGCAATAGAAAGAGGGGTAAAGGTGCTCGGATTTTCCTGCCACGCTCCGATGTTCTATCCCGAAGGATATGAGTCGTATTATAAGATGAAGCCTTCCGAGCTTTCGGAATACGTTCAGTCTATTCAGTCGATCAAGGAGAAATATAAGGATAAAATTGAGATAAAGATCGGTCTTGAGTCGGAGTATTATCCCGAGCTGCACGCGGAGTCGATAAAGTTTTACAGGCAGTTTCCGATAGATTATCTTATTCTCGGCCAGCACTTTGTGGATAAGGAGTATGGCGAAAACAAGGATGCATCCCCCTGGGCAAGCGAGGACAAGGGAAGGGTTACGGCATACGTTGACCGCGTTATCTCGGCGATGGAGCTCGGAATTTTTACGGTGTTTGCTCACCCCGATCTTATCAATTACACGGGTGATGACGGCGAGTTTTACGAATCTGAGATGCGCAGGCTGATCTCTTCTGCGATCGGGTGCGGTGTGTATCTTGAGTACAATCTTCTCGGCCAAAGTGATAAAAGGGCATACCCCGTGGCAAAATTCTGGCATTTTGTTGCCGAAATGGGCGCAAAGGTGGTTATCGGCTGCGATGCACATTCACCCGATAGAGTTGCCAAGGCTGATGAGATCGGGCAGGCGCGCGAATTTCTTTCGAGCCTCGGAATAACACCGGAGGATGAGATACCGCTCATTTCTATCCACACCTAAAATAGTAGAAAATCCAATAATTTTCAACAAAACGAATATTTTTCAAAAAAAGCTATTGACAAACTACCTCTGCTTTGCTATAATACCATTGTTCAGCGGAAATATCCGCGGAATTTGCTGCTATGGCTCAGTTGGTAGAGCACATCCTTGGTAAGGATGAGGTCCCCAGTTCGAATCTGGGTAGCAGCTCCAAGCAACCCCGAGGTTAACGCCTCGGGGCTTTGGTTTTATATAGGGTGCCTTAGCGAAAAGGGCACCCTATATGCGTTCAAAGGGGTTGCTTGGGGCTGCTACCATCAGGCGAACTTGGCACGCACAAGCGTAGCGCCGTGCGTCCAGTTCGCATACCCGCCGAAGCAGGCGTTGGGCTCGCTCGTAAGCCGCAAGGCGATGGTATCTTGCCAAAGGCAATACCTGGGTAGATATGCCACCTGCGGTGGATGATAATCAAACGAAGCGAGTCTGTGCTTGCACAAGTGAGCGAGTGCAGATTGCTCCTCGGCTCGCTCGGTGTAACCGAGCAAGGGTGCAACGCACCCAACACGAGGGTGTTGAGCCGAAAGGACTATATGCCACTCCGTTGAAGTGGAGGGTATGCAACACAAATTTATAAAATATATTGCAAAGCGCGTGCGCGTGTGTTAATCTATATATAGGAAGAATTTTCAAACGCAAACTTTTACGTTTTGGGAGATAAAAAGTTGAAGAATAAAAAGATACTGTTTATTCTGGCGGCGGCACTCGTTCTTATAACGGTGTTTGCATTCGGCACTTTCGCGGCGAATACAGAAGGGCCTGTCGGTGCGGCCGGCGGATCTAATATATTTAAATACACGGTCGGTGGCGAGGAAGTCTATGCCACAAGCGGCACAACGTTTTCAAGCGTTGTGTATAGGGCGGATGCAGGCAGCACTGTTTATCTGCTTACCGATTATGAGTTTGAGTCCTCGGCAAACAACTATCTTGCCTACGTAGAGAAGGATCTCACGATCGACCTTGGCGGTCATACCATGACGATAAAAAACAGGTATGACAATGCCACAGACTACGGTCAGCCGAGAATCGGTATTAAAAACAAGAGCAAGCTCACTGTTAAGAACGGCACTCTCGTTGCAGGGCATATAACCTCTGCCCAGTGCCACAGGGCATACCCCTTCTTCCAGTTTGCTTCAAACGGCGCAGAGCTTGAGATCGAGAACGTTAACACCTATTTTGCAACCTTGGTTTACAGCTGGGGAAATTATGACGTTAAGGTAAGCGTTAAGGGTGGCGAGCATCACTCGGTATTCTCATCGTACGGATGCGACGGCGGTTATATAAACTCGCGCGCAGGTATGCAGTTTTATGCCGAGGGGGCGAAGTTTTATATCTCATCAAGCAGCACCCTTGTTGCTTCCGCGCATCAGAATGACAGCAGCACTGCAAAAAATTCAAGCTTCACCTTCTTAAACTGTGATATTATCACCGCCACTGAGGGAACGAACCTTGTAAAATATTCAAACGAGTACACTTCTATAGCCTTTAACAACTGCAATATCTACGGTGGAGTTTTTGAGCCCGCGATCCATTCCGGTGATACCGGCAAGGGCATCGGCGCGGCAAAGGCAGGCTCGATCACCTTGGGTAAGGGCACGCGTCTTTATAAGGACGTTATAACAAGCAATGATTACGTGGCTTGCGGTGAAGGACTTATCGTGATCCGCAACGATGCGCAAAAGGATATAACCTTAAAGAAAAGCTCCGGCAATCTTATGTCGGGTATGAGCTATTCAACCGTTACCGATACCTACGTAACGTCTATCTGGGTAAGCGACTCGAATGATACCCCCGAGATCGACGTTAAGTGGTATGACACAGAGGGTAACCTTATCGCCACAACGCCAGCAAGGGTTGGCATGCTTGCCACACCCCCCAAGGTTACCGAATATAAGAGCGAGGCATATCCCTGGTGCACCGTTATCTACAACGGCTGGGCAACCGCACCGGGCGGCAATGCGGCTGACACCGTTGTAACCGAAAACGGCGCGTTTTATTTGACACGGGGTGAAACAAAAGCGAATCTCACAGAGCTGAGCTACAACCTTAAGCTTATGGGCCACGTGCAGATATACCTTTACGTGCCAACCGATATGCCCGGCACTGTATCCGACTTTGCGATCTATAAGACCAAGGATACAGCAGAGCTTGGCACAGGTGCAATAACAAGCTCCACCACGACCGAGATCGGTAAGCGCGAGTACACCGCCTACACTGTGGGTTGGGTCGGCGCAACCACGCTTGATAGGTCTGTAACCGTTTATATCAGATACAACGTTTTGGTAGAAGGCGAGAAAATGCAGGTATACACCCCTGTATCCCTCTCTCCCATCTCTTACGTAAGGCGCGTGCTTTCAGACAGTGAGTCGGCACCCTTCAGCTTTGATGCGAGTGCGCACGAGCTTTGCGCAAATATCGTAAGATACAGTAAAACGCTTTGCGATGCGGCAGGCATCAGCGCACCCCTATCTCTTACCGAGCTTTATGACAAGTACGTTATTAAGCTGCTCGGTGTGATCGATAACTCGACGGATGAGGACTTCTCGGACAGAGAGCTTTCCGTTGGCAACCTCGGTGAGTGCGTTTATTCCATAACCTTTGAGCTTTCGGCTTATCAGCCACGGTTTATGCTCGTGTTCAAGCCGAATTCGAAGGTAACCGATATGCGCTTCAGTTTCGAGGGGTGGACCACCTCTTATTCCACGAGCGATGCGGTAAACTGGAGCAAGCAGAGCTTCGGATACAACGCAACCTCGGGTGTTCTCTATTACGATTCCTACGGGCAGTACGTTAACACCGACGGTGTTGTTTGCGATGCCTACGGCAACGCGTTGCCCGATAAGAAGGCCGGCACGCGCACCGAATATATTGCGGTTGCCTACACGGATAATATTCAGATATACAATATCGATGCGGATATGACCATAACCGTTACCGCCGGCGGCAAGACCTATACCGGTATGTACAATATAAATTCCTATTACAACGGAGTAAAGAATTCTCTTGATGCCGATACGCTCTATGGCGTAAGACTTTTCTTGAAGTCAATGAGGGCATATGGCGAGTCGGTAATAAAATACAGATTTTCGGAGGGAAGATATCCTATGATGAACAAGGACGGCGTGGTTTTATATTCTGATTTTGGCGCGGTTGGTGACGGTGTAACAAACGATCATGCGGCTATCAAGGCGGCGCACGATTATGCCAACCACTTCGGCCTCAAGGTCAAGGCAACCGAGGGCGCTGTTTATTACGTCGGCAATATCACCGGTGCAGTTACCGTTAAGACGGATACAGACTGGACGGGTGCGAAGTTCATTATTGACGACACTGTTGTAAGTACCGAAAGCACCGAGAGAACCAAGAATATCTTCAATATCGTGTCTGACACCTCAGCCGTAACCTACACCGCAGGCAAGGGCGAGGTGGGTGCAAGGATCGATGCTATCAATGCCGCAGGCGGTATTGACAAGGATAACTTCACAAAGCTTGACCTCGGCCTTGGATATAAGGCTATGGTGCTGCTTATCAACGAAGATCACAGGTGCTATATCCGTTACGGTATCAACCAGGATAGCGGATCCAGTCAGAATGAGCTTGTTCTGATAGATGAGAACGGAAACGTGGATGGATCCACCCCCTTGCTCTTCAGCTATGAGAAGCTTACCAATATCAAGGTCGTAAGAGTGGATGATAAGCCCATTACCGTAACAGGCGGCGAGTTTGAGACGCGCGCCAACACAGCTCCCAGAGAATACACCTACTATGCGCGCGGAATTCTTGTTTCAAGATCCAACGCAACTGTAACCGGTCTTAGCCATATAATCACCGGAGAAGGCGACACGGGTGCGCCCTATAACGGATTTATCAACGTTCAGGCGTGCAACAACGTGCGTATTGAAAACTGCGTTCTCTCGGCGCACAAGGCTTATAAGCTCAGCACCAACGTGAATAACACGATGGGAACGTATGATCTCTCGTTCTCCGAGTCGAATTCTATCACCTGCTATAACGTAACGATGCATAATTTCTTCGCATCCGACGGGGTTACACCCTCTGTCGATGCAGGCTGGTGGGGTATTATGGGATCTAACTACTGCAAGAACCTTACCTATGACACCTGCAAGCTCACAAGATTTGATGCTCACAAGGGCACTTATAACGCAACGATAAGGAATTCGGACGTTGGAACGCTCACCCTTATCGGCGGCGGAACCTTCCTTATGGAAAATTCCAGGATCTACACCAATGCGCGCAGCTACATCATCGGCCTTCGCTCAGACTACGGCTCAACCTGGAATGGCGATTGCATTATCAAAAACGTAACCGCTATAACTAAGGCGGCCTACACAAGCTCCACTCTTGCGCTTATCAACGGCGGATATACCAACCACAACTTCGGTTATACTTGCTATATGCCCGAGAACGTTACCGTGGATAACCTCACAGTAACTGCCGCAAGCGTTAAGGTGATCGTGCTTGCCAACGGCACAATAACGAACGAGGGCATCAGCTCCGACGTTTATAACGGTGAGGCAAGCCTTAATCCCTACGTTATCACAAAAACCTTAACGATCAAAAACAACGTAGCGGGATATAACTACACCCTTCCTGCGTCAACCGATTTCAGTAGCGTTGTTGTGATAAAGGAAAAGTAAAGAAAAGTTAGCAAAAAGCACACCGGTTGCCTGCGGCAGTGATGTTTCGCCTTTGGCGAAGTGGACAAATATCACATCACAGTGCAAAAGGACGAGAAAGCGGTGCTTTCCATAAAGGGGGTTTATACCCAGTGCAAAACCAAAAGGAGTACGGACGATTTTGTTCGTACTCCTTTTTACACATCCTTGCCTGCCGGTAATAGATAAAGCCCCGCTTCGTGCGACGGAGTCGTAAGAGTAGTACACAACAACTATGTTGTTGATGGCAAAAGATACAAAGAAAACGCGAAATTGTATGCAGATTGCAAGAAATTTCTTTATTACGTTAAAAAGCTTTGCTTTTTTGGTTGAATTCGTGGCTATTTCGTGATAAGATTTTATACAAATAACAAAATGTGTACTCTTAAGGAGGAAATATTATGAAAAAGACGTGGAGGATCATATCTATAGTTCTTGCCGCTATGTTGCTTGTGGCAGGACTCACTGTTGCTGTTTTCGCGCAAGACGGTGCACAGGCAAGGGGCGCAGGCACTGCCGGCTTCACCTACACTGATGCAAACGGCAATCAGCAAACCACCACAAATTTTGGCACTGCACTCACAAATTCAAAGGCAGGCACAACTGTAAGGATGACGGGAGATACTACCTTCGAGGCGAGCGGCGCGCCGTTTGCTACGGTAAACAAAACTCTCACCGTTGATCTTGGCGGCTACTCTCTTGAAATTTTGCAGAATGGCCAGTCGGGTATCTACGTTTCGGGTAACAGCACCGTTCTTACTTTTGAAAACGGTAAGGTCATGACCACAAGAAACGACAGCTATTCTAACAGGTCGTATGCGCTTTTCATCAACGCTGGCGGCACACCTAAGGTCGTGCTTAATGACGTAAGCACCGTAACGGGTTCGCTTGCTGTCACCTGGACCAACCACTTCACCGTTGAGGTAAACGGCGGTCAGCACTCCATTACTCATCCGGGCCAGGGTGTTTACGGCGGCTTTGTTGAGACCAGAACATCAATGAGCTTTGTTGCAAATGATGCAACCTTTTTTATGGATAGCTCGAACTGGCTCGTTACCCACCTTGTAAATAACGATAGCTTCGTTTCTGCGGCATCGAGCTTTACCTTTAACGGCTGTAAGATCATCGAAGACTCGAGCGATCCTACCGTTGCAGGCTTTATCAGATATGCAAACAAGAACGCAACCTTTAAATTTATCGGTTGCGAGATCGTTGGTTCTATCAAGCAGCCGTCCCTTTGGACAAACGATAAGGTGGGCACTCTCCCCGATGCAAATAATATCATCATCGGTAACGGCACAAGGTTTTGCGCGGCGAACATCTTCGGCTATCAGTTTGACGAGGGCTGTAAGGTAGACAGCGCGGCATCAACTGCAAGCTATACGATAACCGACTATAACGACGAACCCACAACCAACGGATTTACAAGCACCGAAAGAACTGTTGAAGCCTCATTTGATGCTACGGTAAAGCTTCTTTCCGAGTTTGCCTTCGAGTACGTTCAGGGATCTGTAGCTAAGTACACAAACGATCTTGCTGTGGCGCTTGGCGGTGCAGATGCTGATAGCACGGTAACCGTGCTGAAGAGCATAACCTACACTGCTCCCACAAATAACGACGAGGCTATCCACGATTTTCTTTCAATTGCAAATCTCGGTAAAAATCTCACGATCGACCTTGGCGGCAAGACGCTCACCATTCTTCAGCCTGAGCAGAACCCCATCATCGTTAACAAGACCCTTACCGTAAAGAACGGAACGATCCGCGCGGTAAGAAGCAACTACAATAACCAGACCTATCCCGTATTCCAGATGGGTGGCGGAAATGCGGTTCTTAACCTTGAGAACGTTAACACCTACGCCGGCTGCATCTATTATGCTAACGGAGTAAACGGCGCAAAGGTTAACGTTACCGGCGGTGAGCATTATATAACCAACACCGCGCAGGGCGCTATCGGTGCAGGCTGGATAACCTCTGTCGGTGCGTCGGGCATCAATATCACCGATGCGTTCATCTACACCTACGGCAACCGCGGTATCATCTCCTCTAATTCGAGAAAGCAGGCGGCAGACGTTGCCGATACCAATATCGTGTTCACCGGCTGTACCCTTATCGCGTATTCCAACTACTCGATAATCAAGAATGCAAACGAAAACACCACGATAGGGTTCTATGACTGTGATATAAGCGCGCCCATCAATCCCACCGTGTTCTATGACAGCGAAGCCATTCAGGACACCGTTGGTTTAACAACAACTAAGTGGGGTGCTATGAAAGAGGGCTCTATCATCTTTGGTGTGGGCACCAGATACGATGCCACCAAGACTATGATCGGCGGCGGAGTTATCGCTATTGCTCCGGGATATGAGGAAGTAGACGAAAGCGCCGCTATCGCCTTCAACATCGAGCACACCACCGAGAAGCCCTATACCGATTCCTTCTCGATGATCAATACCAACCTTAACGTTAAGTACACAAGAAGAGTGGAAGACCCCGCAAAGCTCGTGTTTATCTACGTCAAGGGCGGCGTTGAGGTTTACGGCGGCGACCTTATCAGCACTATTGAAAATGCAGATGCAGGCACCGTTATCCGTATGAGGCAGGATTATTCCTTCACCGGCAGCGGCGACCCTATGGTCAAGGTATCAAAAGCTCTCACCCTCGACCTTGGCGGATGCACTCTTAAATTGACGCAGAACGGCCAGTCCGGTTTGCTCCTTTACCACAATTTCACTATACAGAACGGTACTATCTACACCGCAAGATGCGACTCCAATAACACAACCTATCCCTTCTTGCGCACCAATGCGGCAGGCATCACTGTAAACCTTATCAATCTTACCACCCACACAGGTGGATTTATCTACAACCAGACGGCAACCACCATCAACGTTGTCGGCGGTAGCCACCACGCAGTTCTTGCAGTGCAGGGAACTGTCGGCAAGGGCTGGATAGTAAGCTCAGCTCCCGTTAACTTCACGGCAACCGATGCATTCTTCTACTGCGACTCCTCTATCGGTATTATTGCATCCAACTCAAGAAAGCAGGCACAGAACGTTGCCGATTCCACCTTCCTTTTCGAGAGATGCACCCTTATTGCCGACCCCGACGACGGCGCGCAGGGCTATAACCTTATCCGCAACGGAAACGAGAACACCTTTATCACCTTCAACGAGTGCGATATCTCGGGTGCTATCAATCCCACCGTGTATAACGACAGCGAATCCTTCCGCGACACTATCGGCTCCGGCACAACTATGTGGGGCGCTATGCAGCAGGGCTCTATCGTGTTCGGTATCGGTACAAGATACGTTGCTTCCTACACAATGATAGGTGGCGGTGTTATCAAGGCGGTGGACGGATATGCAATAGCAGACGAAACCTCACCCGCATCCTATACTGTCGTTAATATGAGCGACACTCCTATCACCGATGCAGAGAAGTTTTCAACCACCACCGTTAACTACAACATCACCTTCAGCCGTATCGTTGGCTATCCCGGAAGCTATAACTTCTCTTACGTTACCGGCGGCCTTACCGTTTACGGCAACGATATCATAACCGCTCTTACCAAGAGCGATGCAAACTCCACCGTTTGCTTCCTTGACGATTTCACTATGCAGACAGAGCTTGAGCCTATCTGCTATATCTCAAAGGACATCACCGTTGATCTTGACGGCCACGTGTTCACCGTATATCAGGAATGGCAGAGCTCCTTCTACATTCAGGCAAACGTTAAGTTCAAGGACGGTGAGATACGCACCGTTCGTTCAAGCGATATAAAGAAGGAATACGATGCCGGAGGCGGTAAAACAGGAGATAACACTATCTTCAACGACAGATCATATCCCCTCTTCTACCTCGCGGCAGACGGTAAGAGCCTTACCCTTGAGAATATCACCTCTTATTCCGGCTCGCTTATCCTTTCGATCCGCAAGAACGTCACGGTAAACATCATCGGCGGCACACATTATGCCACCAACCACGACACCACCGGTGCTCAGGGTGCTTGGGGTGGCCTTATCGAAACGAGACACGCAGCCACCGTTAACGTTACCGGCGCAACCCTTGTTGCCGACCGCTCGTCCTGGATCGCAACGTCCGGATCCTACTATGAGGACTCGGCGAATCCTATCGGCTCGGTATTCACCTTCACCAACTGTAAGATCATCTCCGATCCTAACGATAACGACGGCACGTTCGAGCTCTTTAAGTATGCAAACCAGAACACCAAGCTTGTGTTCAACGGCTGTATGATCTTCGGCTCGATCAATCCCACCGTTAATTCCAATGATAAGAAGGGCGGTGCAAACGGCACTACCCTCTGGGGTGGTATCAGCACCTCGAACATCGTATTCGGTGAGGACACAAGAGTTGCCACCGGCTACGGACAGGACACCAAATTTACAATTCTCGGTTACAAAACCGCAAGCTCCGATCTTTCACTTATTGACGAAAACTATACGGATATTGTCGTTCTCAATATGTGTAACGACAGGCCCTACACCGAGGGATATATCTTTACAAAGCTTACCCTTAAGTGTACCTTCGATCGCGTTGTTGCAAGCAACAGCAGTATCACCATTACCTATCACTATCCCGACGGAAGCATTGAGACACAGAGCTATCCTGTCGGCTCTTTGATAACCAATTTCCCGACCTATGAAAATCCCGGATCGTTTGATAACGGCTGGGTAAGGATCGAGTTTGACGGCGGTTGGTCGCTCGGTAGCTACGGCGCAAGGCTTGATTCGCTCGTTGCATCGGGCCGCTTGCACCTCTACCCCTCGGCAACCTCTGCAAAGGCGTATATTTCAACCGGTCTTTATAACCTCACCCTCTACGGCAACATTGGTGCAAACCTCTTCCTTGAGGACGTAAATTCAAGGCCCGACGGCATTGCCATTGAAGGCATCTATGACGTTTACGGCAACCTTATTGCGATCAGCAGGACCGGTATTGAGGCAAAGGGCAACACCTACGATATGTACGAGATCGGCAGGGTAGGAGTTCTTGAGATCGATACTCCCCTTGTTGCTAAGGTGCATTTCAGCTACTACGGTGTTGAATTCGTTCAGACCATCACTCTTAAGGCGGATAAATACGTAGAGCGCACCCTTCTTGATCAGAACACCTCTTCCGGTGCAAGAGTTCTTCTTGCTGATATGGTAAGATATGCAAATGCGCTTTATCAGTATCAGAACAAGAATTACGATGCTATCTGCCCCATCTACGAGAGGGAGATCACCCTTTCTGACGGCACGACCACCACGCTTACCGCTATGGCGGCTCTTTACACCTCCAAGCTTGGCACTGCGGATAACTTCACCGATATCGGCAGCTTCAAGGCTAACGAATATATCGAGAGCATCTCCTTCAACGTTGGCGGCACAGAGCCGAGCTACGTTATCTATCTTAAGGAGGGCGCAAGAGTCGTTGACGTTAAGATCGAGATGAAGGGCGCTTGGCTTGCCGATAAGGTTGGCTCTGAGATCGGTAATGTAAGCTACGGCATCAACAAGGCTAAATCGACCTACTACAGCGGCACAGAATTTCTTTCTATGGCGCACACCACCGGTATCTCCGTCTACAACTTCCTTGAGGGCGTAGAGTTTGTTCTTACCGTGCTTGATTACAACGGCGGTAAGCACGTTGTAAGATGCGGCGGCACTTACACTCTTGCGGATTACTATAACGGCATTTCGGCAGGCGGATCGTTTACCGAGGCTGATATTGCAAGAGCTAAGAATATCTTTAACGCGCTTTACTCCTTCTCAAACTCCACCTCTATCTACCGCTTTGGCACAACTCTTCACGCAGATAACGTTGATGAGGTTGCAAACAACAACGTTCTTAACGTTTACTATGAGGACTTTGGCGCTAAGGCAGACGGTGTAAGTGACGACTTTGCAGCTATCCAGGCGGCGCACGAGTATGCGAACGAGATGAAGGCTGATGGTAAGTTTGTTACCGTTTACGCAATCAAGCCGGGTGGAAGCATCAAGGCCGGCGCAACCTTCTTTATCGACAATACCGATAAGAACAGCCCCACTCATTCAACCAGCGTTATCGTTAAGACTGACGTTGACTTTACCGGTGCGAAGTTCGTTATCAATGACTACGGTATCTTTGAGGGAACCGATTCGAACAATCCCTCTTACACCAAGGTAGAGAGGGCATCCAACACCGCTCACACCACACCTATATTCAAGGTGCTTCCCGATAACACACTGAATGCATCAAGCTCGCATTACAAAGATATATCCTACTCGGGCAAGCTTCTTACCACCGATACCCACGTCAAGGGAATTGCAGATCTTAACCTTCCCTTTGAGTATGCGCTCATTTCCGTGCGTAACAACTACCACGGCCACTACGTGCGCTACGGTCCAAACGCAAGCACAACTATTCAGAACGAGGTTATCCTTGTTAACACAAGAACCGGCGAGATAGATCCCTCAACCCCCATTGTGCACGATTTCCTTCAGGTTTCCTTCCTTAGAATTTATGATGCAAGCGCGGAGGCGATCACTATCGAGGGCGGCGAGTTTGAAACCCTTTATAACAGAGTTAACACTTATAGCTACAGCAAGAGAGGCTTTGAGGTTCTTCGCTCGAACACCACCGTGAAGAATATCACCCACGATTATACCTACTCGGCATTCAACGACCAGGTTTCCGGCGGTTCGCCCATGCATCTGTTTATCGGTACTGAATATACCCACGGCGTAAACATCGACGGTTGCACCCTTGAAGGTCCGCGTCGCTTCTGGGATACCGATAACGGCAACGGAACAGGCTCTGTCAACCGCGGTTCTTACTCTATCAGGGCAGACTACACCACAAGCCTTGCTATCAAGAATATCACCCAGACCAACCTCTACTCAGATGACTTTACCACCGCTTACGATAAGACAAGCGACGGTATGATGGACCATAACGCAATTATGGGCTCTAACTTCTGTAAGAATATGCTCTTCGAGGGCAACAAGATGTCAACCTTCGATTCGCATATGGATATTTATAACCTCACCTTCCGCAACAACGAGGTTGAGAGAATAAATATTGTTGGTAGCGGCACGGTATATATTGAGGATTCTATTATCCACGCAGGTAACACCGGCGCTGTAGTAACTCTGCGCGAGGACTATAACTCCAACTTCAAGGGCGACGTTTACTTCAAGAACGTTACCGTTGAAACCTATAGCAACAACTATCTTGCACTCTTCCTTATGACCTATTACAATTACAACACCGGTCTTTACTACACCGACGGTAATCAGTACACCTTGGGTGACCAGACCGTAACCGACAGCTATTACACTCAGGATAAGACTAAGGGCGACGGTGATGATTCTCATTACTACACCTCTTATCTTCCCGAGAATGTTTACGTTGAGGGGCTTACGGTGCTTTCCGGCGGTAAAATTGTAACGGATACCACTAAGGAGCTTGGCGGCACTTACACCAAGGGCAAGGAGAGTACCTCTGTAACGCTCGCCCTTTACAGCGAGTATGCAAGTAAGAGCGAGAACAAAACTCAGAAGTACATTCACAACTGGGATTGCGATATATCCACCTACGGCTCAAGCTTCACCGAGGGCAGATACGCCATCGGCAGCTGGGTAATCGTTGAGGGCACTACCTACACGGTAAACAACCCCATCAAGCCCACCGAAAACGTGTTTATAGACGCAACTACCTATTCTAAGTACACAATGCACGATTATATCTTCAAGGGCACGGCATACGATAGCCTTAAGTTCCTTGAAAACCTTAATATCTCAAAGATATAAGTGATCCTGCGGCACCCCCGCCGTGCATAAAAAGAAACGAAAAGCCCAAAGCGGAAAATTCCGCTTTGGGCTTTTTTCGCCTGAATATCATTTGTGTAAAGGGAGGCGGATCGCACCTCGGATAAAGGAAGGCTGGATCGTAACAAAGCTTTTGTGATCCGAGAAAGCCCACCCTCAGCCTCGCCGCCTTGCAAAGAGGAGGCTTTTGCATTAAAGCCGGGATAATGCGCTGTAACAAACTGTATACCTCGGCGAGCATAAAATACCGCAAAAAGCAGCAAAAAACAATGGATAAAGTCCGAAATATAGGACAGCAAGCAGTGTATAATGGTATCACAATCAAGGAAGGAGGTGAGCCCTTTGGTAAACGTCGCAGGGCTTTACAGCGCCGAGAGGATAGAGGCAGAGATCGCCTTTCTCTCGTCTGAAGAATTTTGGTTGGAAAACGCAAGCGAGGATCTTTTGGAAGATCCCTTTATGGCAGATTACGATTATAACGTGGAGGATGAAAAATATGTTTTTTGATTTTATAGAACTTGTGAGTGATAGCGAGCTTGAATTTGTGGCAAGAACGAGAAAGTCCGGAGAGCTGGAAGAGCTTATTTCCGAGGCAAATCTCAGAATGTATATGGGTCACGGTGAGCGCGTGTGCGTGTAACCGTGTGCGGCATTAAAGTGCTGAAGATGGGATAGGCAAAGTTTTTTAGAAAAAATGAATCAAATGTAGCTGAGGGGTTCTTTAAGGCAATTTGCCATTTCAGGGCCTCTCGGCTCTTTTTTGTAAACAAAAGATTGCATAAATTATCACACGGGTAGGGGGTATTTACAAGATTCCGCACAATTCGCGTAAAACACTTGACTTTTTCGGGGGGGGTGTATAATGAATTAATTCCTGAAAGGAATATAAAAACGTTAAAGGAGATTTTTACTATGTTCTGTGAAAAATGCGGATTTGAGTACGAAGGCGAAAAGTGCCCCGTATGTGAAGCTGAAGTTGTTGCAGTAGAGAACGTTGAGGTTGAGGCTGTTGCTAAGAAGTCTAAGCTCTTTGGTATTCTTGGCCTTGTTGCAGGTATCGCAAGCGTTGCTTTTGCTCTTATCGGCGGTCTTCTCATAGGCTTTCTTGGAGGTATTCTCTTTACCATTCTTCTCATCTTGCCCGCTATCATTCCCGGTGCGGCTGCAATCGTTCTCGGTGCGATCGGTCTTAAAAACAGCAAAGGCATGGGCATAACTGCTATCATTCTTGGCGCTGCTTCTATCCTTGCTTACATCATCGCAGGTGTTGCTGGCTCTATCTTGGCTGGTATCTTCACCGGTTTGCTTTACACAATAGCAGGAAACCTGTAATTCATTAGTAGATATTATCTACATAAAAAGAGCAAACATGCAAGAGTAATCTTGTATGCTTGCTCTTTTTTTTTATTCCTTTTTTGGGGTGTAGCCGTATCGCTTTTTGTAAAGTCTTATAAAGAATGATAGGTTCGAAAAACCGCAAGCCTCTGCAGTTTCCGCCACGTTGAATTCCTTGCTTTGCAGCATTGTTCTCGCTTTTGAAAGGCGAATATCGTTGCGGTATTCTATCGGGGATCTTCCGGTGTATTCCTTGAACAGCCTGCGGAAGTTCACCTCGCTCATATCGCAAAGGGTTGCATAGTAAAGGATCGGCTCGTTTTTCTCACAGCCGCCGGATAATTCTTCAAGCGCCGGGTGTAGCCTTTTATACTTTGCCGGAGGGCCTGCGTGACATTCATCCACGTGAAAAAGCAGTGCGTAAATGCAGGAAAGATAGTAAAACGGGTGGGCAGGCAGATTGTTTTCCACCCTTGTAAAAAACGGTCGGATCTGCTCCTTTGCATCGGGCAGATCTATTTTTATCGGCCTTTTAAGATAGGCCGGCAGCTCGCCTTCCGAAATGTCGAATTGTATAATTTTAACCTTGGTTTCATCCTCAAGATAGGTGGAGGTATAAATGCATCCTTTGGGCATAAAAACAACCTCGCCCTCACTTGCGGTGATGCTCATTTTCTCATCGCCCACAACGTCGTAGCGAATGCTGTTTTTCACCGTATAAAGAAAACCGTGCTTGTTTCTGCCTTCTTTGAAGGCGTGAGTGTAGCTTTTTGGTCTTGTAACCGTTTGCACGTCCACGTCCCTTGGGGTAAAGGCCGGTGCTTCGGAGTAATATTTATATTTCATTTTATCACCTCGTCTTTATTTTAGCGGTATTTTATCCCCTTGTCAACAAAAACGATCGAATAGTGTTAAAAAATATCATATTTGCCATTGTTCTGGGCGCGCGTATGTGTTATATTTAAGAAAAAAGCAATTTTTGGAGCGGTAAAAAAATGAGGGAAGATTACCTTTTAAAAACCGAAAACGCGGCGCGGATCTATGCCGCGGTGCGCGATCTGCCTATCATAGATTATCATAATCACGTGTCGGTGGCCGACGTGCAAGAGGGCAGAAAATTTGCCGATATTTACGAGCTTTGGATCAAGAGCGATCCGTACAAGCACCGCCTTATGCGTATCTCGGGTGTTGCGGAGGAGTATATCACCGGCAGTGCCCCGGCATATGAAAAATTCAAAAAATATTGCGAGATATTTCCCACTCTTGCAGGTAACCCTGTGTACGACTGGTCAAGAATGGAAATGTCTTCTATCTTCGGCATCGATGCCGAGATAAACCTTGAAAACGCGGAATACATATACGAAAAGTGTAATAAGATGCTCGTCACGGATGAATTCAGTGCGGCAAATATTTTGAAAAGGTTCAATATTGAGTATCACTCCCCGGTAATATCCCTACTCGATGATATTTCGGGCTTTGGCGGTGGAGTTGCCCCCTCGCTTCGCGCAGATAACCTACTCATGCCCACCGAGGATCTGACGCGCGCGCTTACGGATAAAACGGGCATTAAGATCTTGGATGATGAGAGCTATATCGCGGCAATATCCATTTTTCTTGATAAGCTCCACGCGGCAGGCTGCAGGGTTGCAGACCACGCCTTAGACTCGGGCTTTTTCGAGAATGACGCGCTCGGCGTGGCACAAAAGATACTGAAAATGCTTGCAGGCGAGTATGCAAAGCGCGGTTGGATAATGCTTTTGCACCTTGATGCCAAGCGAAAAACAAGCAAAAGGCTTAGCACTCTTGCCGGTGCTGCCGGCGGATATGCGGCAGTTGGCGGCAGCTTCCCGATAGCATCGCTTACAGACCTTCTTGGCGAGATAGAGAGCGAGTATTCACTCCCCGATACAGTGCTGTTTCCTCTTAATATGGGGGATATAGCACCCCTTGCGGTTATGCAGGGCTCGTTCTCGGAGGATAACGTACCCTCAAAGGTTCAGCTCGGCCCGGCTTGGTGGTGGTGCGATCACAAGCTCGGCATTGAAGCAACCCTTGATGCTATCTCTTCATTCGGCGTGCTTTCGGGGTTTATCGGTATGACCACTGATAGCAGGAGTATACTTTCCTTCGTGCGCCACGATTATTTCAGGCGCATTCTCGCATCGTATATAGATAAGAAAAACGTCGAGTGCGAGTGGGAGCTTTCCGTTGATACGCAGTGCGAGATAGCGAAAAGGATATGCTATTATAACGTAAAAGAAAAAATATCAAGAAGATAAATAGAGGAGAAAATAAGATGGATCAGTTTTTTTGCGGAAGGGTTGCCGTTGTTACAGGCGCGGCAGGAATAATCTGCTCCGAGGTTGCAAAGGATCTTGCATCTCTTGGAATTTTTGTGGTTCTGGCAGATAGAAATATTGAGAGTGCAAACAAGGTTGCGGATATTATCAGGGAAAGGGGCGGCGCTTGCGCTACCTACTCTTGCGACGTTACGGATAAGGTGGCGGTCGATGCCTTTGCAGATGAGGTTATTGAGAAGTACGGCAGATGCGATTATCTTATCAACGGTGCAGGCGGTAATAACGCAAAGGCACAGCCCAAGATAACAAAATTCGACCCCAGGGAGCTTGATGAGGATCGCCCCGAGGATCTTATTGGCCTTTATAACGTGGATATGCAGGCATTTGAGGGGGTTATCAAGCTCAACACTATGGGCACGGTCTATCCTCTTCTCGCCTTCGCAAAATATATGGCAAAGGCAGGCGGGGGAAGTATTGTGAACTTCGCTTCTATGAACACCTATTGCCCCTTAACGAGAAACTTTGCTTATGCTATGAGCAAGGCGGCGGTTGCTAACTTCACCCAGGCGTTTGCGGCTTATTTTGCTCACACGGGTGTGAGGGTAAATGCAGTTGCCCCCGGATTTATCATCAATGACAGAAGCAAGCTTATCCTCGGCACGCCCGAAGAGGGCCTTACCAAGCGCGGCCGGGACGTTATCGACCATACTCCTATGGAAAAGTTTGGTCAGGCGAAAGATATGTGCGGTGCGATCCGCTTCTTCATAGACGAGCGGGCTTCCGGCTTTGTAACCGGTATCACAATGCCTGTGGACGGCGGATTTCTTACCCTTTCGGGTGTTTAAGAGGTGCGTATGATATTAACCGATTATTTCCGCTCTGAGCATGATATGGCATGGGATTTCGCCCTCTCATCAGGTGTGAAGCACGCAGTTATAAGGCTTCCCGAGAAGTGCGGATTTGACTATGCCGACAAAACTCACTGGGCAACCCTTTATAAGAAATTCACCGATTTCGGTGTAACTCCCGTGGCTATCGAGCCGATGCCAAACGAGCTTCACGACCACATAAAATGCGGTGATGAGATGCGCGACGAGAGTATCGAGCGCGTTATATCAATGTTCCCGAATATGCGCAAATTCGGTATCGACACTATCTGCTTTAACTGGATGGCGCATATCGGCTGGCTCAGAACCGGCTCGAGCTTTCCCGAAAGGGCAGGCGCGAAGGTAACCGAGTTCAATATAGGGGACTTTGTGCCCACCGGTGCAAGTATCACGGCGAGCGAGCTTTGGGCGAACTACGAGTACTTTATCAAGGCGGTTATTCCGTATGCCGAAAAATATGGCATTAAGCTCGGCCTTCATCCCGATGATCCGCCCCTTGAAAGACTTGGCAACGTTGAGCGCATTATGATCTCGAAAAAGAATATTGAACACGCAGTTCGCGGTATCGTAAAGAGCGACAGCCTCGGTGTAACGATGTGCCAGGCAAACTTTTTCGTAATGGGTGAGGATCTTGAAAAAACTATCGAGGACTTTGCCGATAAGATCTTTATGGTTCATTTCCGCAACACCAAGGGAACTCCCACTCATTTCCGCGAGACCTACCACGATAACGGCGATATTGATATGGCCGAGGTGATGAAGGTTTATAAGAGGTGCGGTGTAAGTGTGCCGATAAGGGTGGACCACGTGCCCACAATGGCAGGCGAGATCTCAACTCAGCCCGGCTATGATGCAATGGGTCGCCTTTATGCTATCGGCTATCTTAAGGGAATTCTTGAGGCCGTTTACGGAAAGGAGAAAATGATATGATAAGGATAGGAAGCTCTGTTGTCAAGGAGCAGAAAAAAATATTCAATCAGTGCGTTTTTCACCCCACGGATGCGGTAGAGGACGCCTGGGGAAAAAGAATTATTGATAAAATGGCAGAGGACGGCGCGATAGACACCGTTCGCGTTTATGCAATGCTTGAGGATATTGCGTACAGGGATGAGGACGGAAATCTCGCCTACGATTTCAGAACGAGCGACACCCGTCTTGATTACCTCACCTCGCTCGGCTTCAACCTCGTTATTGCATATGCAGGTATTCCCGATTGCATCACATCAAAGGTTGGCGGCAGAACGAGTGTTGCCAAAAACAAAACGAGATATAAGGGCAAGATGTGGAACGGCAATCCGCCGGACGATTATGCCGAGTGGGAAGAGGTCTGCTATCAGTACACCAAGCATATTAGTGAACGGTACGGCGAGAGGGTGAATGGCTGGAAGTTCCACTGCTTTAACGAGCCGGACGTTGTAAGCTTCTTTATGGGAGAGCTTGATGATAGGAAAGAGGCTTCGAAAAGGTGCGCCGAGTATCTTAAGCTCTACGAGCACTTTGTTCGCGGTGTAA
Source organism: Eubacteriales bacterium (assembly GCA_045614485.1). Lineage (GTDB taxonomy): Bacteria > Bacillota > Clostridia > Oscillospirales > CAG-272 > UBA1740. Next base: position 5,027 of record JAZLCY010000016.1, on the reverse strand, counting down.
GGCGCGCAAACAAAACGGTTATGGTCGGCGGCCCGGCGCTTGCCTGTGTTATCGACTTCCTTGAGTGCTTCCTTAACGGTGTTAAGGAGCGCGGCCTTGAGATGAATTATATCGCTGTTCACACCTACGGCACCGATCCCGAGCTTCTTAACTCGGGCGAGGAAACTCTCTCGGTCAAGGCAATGATGAAAAGGGTGATGGACAGGGTCAGAGTTATCGAAAAGTGCGGCTTTTCGCACCTGCCCATAGTGATGGACGAGTGGGGTGCATCAAGCCACGGCTTCTTTAACAGCGAGGAATGCAAGATACTTATGTTCAGGGAAACCGAGATAAATTCGGTTTACTTCATTCGCTTTATCAAGGAGCTTACAGATGCATCACTTCCGCTCGAAAATCTTATGATCTGCCTCTCCGGGCAGCACGAGATGGTGGAGGATTTTACGGGATTTCGAAATTTCTTTACCCTCAATTTCATTAAGAAACCGATATACAATGCCTACGTTTTAGCCTCAAAACTTCACACGGGTGTGGTTGAATGCGAAAATAACGTTGAATATCTCACCGTTTTGCCCACAAAGAGCGATAAAGGGGAATACGCAGCTATCCTTGCCTATGCAAAGGAGGACTTCTCGCCCGATGCTCCCGAGATCACCGAGGCGGTGGAATTTTCCGAGAATATCGTGGGCAAAAAGATCACCGTTTGGTGCATAGACGGTGAGTGTGCAAATCCTTACAGGCTCTGGCAAAGAATGGGTGAGCCGAGGATCGAGGGCGAGCTTATCAAGGTGCTTCGAGAAGAGGGTAAAATGAAGCCCAAGTGCAGCTTTGTTGCCACCGAAAACGCGGTAGATCTTAAGCTTACAGCGAACGCGGTGTATCTTATCACGGTTGAATAAAGGAGATAGAAGATGAACTTTAACGATAGAGAAAAAATCATAGCATTAACTCCGCTTTGGCAGGGAGAGAGATTTCCCGACGGTCGCCCAAAAGTTGCGGATAAGCACCTTGATGCGCTTTATGAAATGACGCTTGAAGAGGTTTGGAAGCCTATCTTCGTTCTTGGCTACGAGCATCAGTTTGTTGGCGGCGGTCTTGCTCCCTTACATACTCTTCACGATGACGGAAGAAAGCTCGTTGGCCGTGCGGTAACCTGTACCTATGCGCCCACCCGTCCCGATCTTCATCAGGTACAGTTCTCAAGGGGAGCTGAGGACGGTCTTAAGGGCAACTACAATCAGTGGGTCGTGGACTCCCTTGTTGAGCGCGACGTTATCGTTTGCGATATGTACGATAAGATATACAAAGGAACCTTCCTTGGCGGAAATCTTACCACCGCGCTCCGCAACCGCACAAAAACGGGCGGCGCTGTTATCTGGGGCGGAATCAGAGACGTTGAGCAGATGAAAAAAGTGCCCGACGTTCAGGTGTACTACCGCGGCATCGACCCCACTCCCATAAGAGAGTTCGTGATGAAGGACTGGAACGATATAACCAGCTTTGGCGGTGCAGTTTGTCTGCCCGGCGACGTTGTTTTCGGTGCAGGCGGCGGCGTGCTCTTCATTCCCTCCCACCTCGTCGGCGAGGTTGTTGAGGGCGCGGCAAAAACGCACGTTAAGGACGACTTCGGCTTTCTTATGATAAGTCAGGGTAAGTTCACCACCGCGCAGATAGACAAAAACGTCTGGAGCGAGGAAATGCTCGATATGCTCATCGAGTGGATCAAGGTAACTCCCGAGGCTGAAAAATACCGCGACCTCGATTGGTCCAAGGAATACAAAATGGCGCGCGAAGGCGACCCCAACGACACCCAAACCGCGCTTTGATCTGCCTTTGGCATAAAGGCGTTATATCATAAAACCTATATAAACAAAAAAGAGATAACATTACGGCTATAATCCGTTTTTTGTTATCTCTTTTTCTATTGGTTTAAAGTTATGAGGCCTTGATCTTGGCGAAGCCGGGCATAACTATGCGAAGCATATTATAACTTGCCCGAGTGGGTAATTAACTTAGCGGAGCTAATCCTTCCACACGAAGTGGTAGTTGATAGCCTCGCCGCCGTCCACCAGGATGTTCTGGCCGGTGCAGAATTTGTTTGTTACCGTAAGGAAATAAGCCCACTGTGCCATTTCCTCGGGGGTTGCCCAGCGCTTAAGGGGTGTTTCTTCCATGATCTTGTTCCAAAGGACAGGATCGTTTATCACGCAGTCGTTAAGCGGAGTGAGAACACCGCCGGGGTCGAGGCTGTTGCAGGTTGCGCCGAATTTTGCAACTCGCATTGCCACGTTTTTCGTGTAGGAGAGAATACCGCCCTTGCTCGCACAATATTCGGGAAATTCAGCGCCCGTGTGCGCACTTGCCGAGCCGATATTAAGGATGGAGATAATATCCTTCTGTACACCGTATTTTTCGGTAATATAGATCAGCGCCTTGAGGTTTATATCAATATCGTCCTCGTTCTGCGTTCCGGCATTGTTGATAAGAACGTTCACGCCGGCAATATCGGGCAAAGCTTCCTTGTCCCTTACGTCGCACGTGTGGTGAACGTAGTTAGGGTGAGAAATGCTTGCCGCCTGCCTGTCAATGCCTATCACGTTGTGGCCCTTATCAAGAAATTCCTTGGCTATTGCCATTCCTATTCCTTGCGCCGTGCCCGTTACCAATACCTTCATCATTTTTTAGCCGCCTTTATAAAATCTAAGTATTCCTTGCCAACCGATTCCTTCTGCCACTTTTTCGATATGCGGTAGCCGATAGGGGAGAACGCGATCTCCATTATCAGCTCTGCCACAGCACCCGTAAGGGCACAGGAGGCGCACTGAACGAGCGTCCAGCTAAAGCCATCCCAGAAGATCGGGGCGAAGAGCATAAATACGATCACCGAGAAGATGAGATTATCAAGAAACTGACCAACAAACGTGGAAACGTAGGATCTTGCGGCAAACGCGAGCTTGCCGTTTGGCTTTTTGCGAAATGCCTTGCCGATAGCCCAGTTTATCGCGTTGTTGATAAGTGCGGATGCTATGAATGCCACCGTGCTTGCAAGCAGGATAAACCACGTGCCGCCGAACACCTTATCAAATGCCGAGAAATCACCCGCATTCGAGGGGATCGCCTTTGCCACGAAGAATATGAGGCAGGTAAGCAGGTTGATCATAACCGCCAGCACCGTAATGCTGTTGGATGCCTTCGGGCCGAAGTGCTTCGTTATAATGTCCATACACATAAACGAAAGCCAGGAAATAAGAATTCCGCCGTCCAGCGCTATCCAATCAAGTTGTAAAAGGGTTTTGTTTGCCAAAAGGTTCATTGAGATAACGCTAACGACAAACAGCGTTACCAAAACCGAAGGAATAGAGTGCAGGAGCAATCTGTATTCGGTCAATTCTCTTTTTGCACGTTTTTTAAGATCGTTCACTGTCCTCTCCTTCGAATTTTTGATATTACTTTATCAGAAAAGAATTGCTGTATGTTAATTACATAAACATAATAATTAACTGAGATGAAAGCACAACAGTAATAAGAGCAATGGGGTAGGTTGCCGCGTAAGCGGAAGCAACATCATCAGTCTTTGCAACACCGATAAGGGTGCCAAGTGCGGGGGTGCTTGTCATCGCACCGGTAAGAGAACCAAGGTTGTTGAGAAGGCTAAGCTTCAAAACGTACTTTGCAAAGAAGTAGCCTGCAACCATAGGAACGATCGTGATGATCATACCGTATACAAAGTAAATGGGTCTGAAGAGCTCAAGGAACTCTGCACCGCCGGCGATACCTGCACCAACGAGGAAGAGGATAAGTCCAAGCTCCTTAAAGATCTTAAGGGTGGAGTCCTTAGGCATAATGTTAACCTTGCCGATGCGCGAGAAGTGGCCGAGTATCAGTGAGGTGAGAAGGCATCCGCCTGTAGTGGTGAGTGTGAATGTGAAACGTGAGGTAACAGGAATTTTGATCGCGCCGACAAACACACCTACAATAGCGGCGATTGCGAAAGCTGCAAAGCCGTGGCTGTCGATATCAAGGAGCTTAGGCTTCTTGGGTTCTTCGGTCTGATTCTTCTTTTCCGCCTTCATTCTTCTCTTGATGCTTCTGTTGCTTTCCTTCTTGCCGGATGCACCGGTAAGCTTTGCGCGCTCCTCATCCATATTAGCTTTTGTGAGTTTGGGGATGAGCTGTACAAAGAGAACAACTCCAAGAACGCCGAAGATATACGCAATACCGTGGCCTACGGTAACAGCATTTCTGTATTCAGCGACAACAAGTTCGTCTTTTGACAGAGTCGCAACGGTGTCAAGTGCTGCTGAGAAAGCAGGGGTAGAGGTAAGAGAGCCGGAAAGAATGCCCACAACCATAGCAGTGAGCTCTTTGCTGTCTTCCTCGCCCATAAAGGGGAGTCTGCCAAAGAGGATACAGCCAACGGTTGCAGCGGCGCCTGCGAGTATAACTATAAGAGCGAGAACAACGTAGGACTTAAAGTTCTTTCTGAGGTTGCTGAAGAACTTCGGGCCTGCTGTGAATCCAACAGAGGTAACGAAGAGGATAAGACCGAAGCTCTCGATAACCTTAAGCGCCTGAGAGGTAAAATGCTTAACCACTTCTGTTCCTGTGGAGTCTGTAAATTTCATAACAAACTGTGCGTCGAGCCTATCAAAGAAGAGGCAACCGAAAAGGAGCGCCATGATAAACACGCCCGCATCACCGAGGGAGATACCCTTGATCTTAATGCGACCGAGAGCAAATCCAAGAGCGATGATTATGAAAATAGAAAACATGAAAAAGGTTACACCGGTAATCGATATAACACCGCCAAAAAGTTTCATTTCACTTTTTCTCCTTAAATGCTCTTCTGATTTGTGTAGTTGGGAAGGAGCTTGGGGGAAACGGTGTCGGTGTCGATCTTCGCATCGGCGATTTCCTTTTCAAACTTCTCAACGTGAGAAAGGGTAAGAGTGCCAACGGTGGTATCCTTTGCCTTAGCAGCGGCATTCTTGCCCGCTGATCTGCCGAATACGATTATGTCAAGCAGGGAG
>JAZLCY010000015.1:0-37462 GCA_045614485.1 Eubacteriales bacterium | reverse complement strand
CCCTGAGGTGCTAAAATATAGCATGGAGGATGGGTAAATGTTAAGAAAGCTTTTTGATGAAGAAAAAATTGAATATTTTTCGGTGCTTGATTACGCATCCTGTAGGGAAATATCTCGGGATATAATGGAACGTGAGCCGTTTATTCCCAGGAGTGTAATACTCTTTTTGATACCCTATTACGTAAGTGTTCCGCAAAACCTTTCGATATATGCAGCATCGCTCGATTACCACATCTATATCCGAGAGGTAACGGGCAGGCTGATATCTGCACTTAAGGAAAAATTTCCGCATGCCAACTTCAAGGGATACGGTGATCATTCTCCCATTGATGAAAGAGATGCGGCGTTAAAGGGCGGCCTCGGTATTCTCGGGGACTCAGGGCTGCTTATCAACGAAAAATACGGCACGTTTATATTTATCGGTGATATAATAACAGACGTTGATGCGTCTATGCTTGGCGGAGCAGTAGATCTCGAGGTGAAAACCTGTATTCACTGTGGCGATTGCAAAAAGGCATGTCCCACCGGTATACTCTCCGCATGCTCTGATTCCTGTCTTTCGGCTATAACGCAAAAGAAGGGTGAGCTTAGCGAAGAAGAGGTTGATCTGATGCGAAAATTTAACACGGTATGGGGGTGCGACATGTGTCAGACCGCCTGCCCGTATAACAGATCCCCTGCGATAACACCGATAGAGTTCTTTCACAAGGATAGGATCGAGCTTTTAACGAGCGATAAGCTATCTTCACTTTCAAAGGACGAGCTTCGCGCCCGAGCATTCGGTTGGCGTGGCAGAACGGTTGTGCAAAGGAACCTTGATCTTCTCGGTTATTGATCAAAATCAATGCGCAGAGCGGCGGTTTTAACAAAACGCCGCCCTATTTCTATATATTTCGTTGACATACGACTTTATTTGTGATACAATATATTGCTTAACAATATATTGATGAAAAACAAAGGTGAAATAATGGCAGAAACTTTAAAAGAAAACAAAATGGGTACGATGCGTATATCCCGACTTTTGTTCACTGTATCGATACCTATCATAATATCAATGATCGTACAGGCGCTTTACAACATAGTAGACACTATGTTCGTTGCAAAGCTCGATTCACTGCACGGCACAGGTGCGCTTACTCTCGCATTCCCGATGCAGAATCTTTTGCTTGCTGTAAGCATCGGTATGGCAGTAGGTATCAATGCGCTTTTGTCAAGATCTCTCGGTCAGAAAAACTTCGAGAAGGCAAATAAGATAGCAGGTCAGGGATTTTTCCTTATGGCGTGCGGTTACCTTCTTTTTCTTATAACAGGTATCTTCCTTACTAAGTTTTACGTAGATTTCCAGATCAATCTGATGCAGGTAGACCCCAAGATCGACGTTGACAAGCTTCGTATGTTTACCGACCAGTACGTACGCATGGTAACGATCTGCTCCTTCGGCGTTTTCGTTCAGGTGCTCAGCGAGCGTCTTTTGCAGGCAACCGGAAAAACCGTTTTGAGCATGAGCATTCAGCTCTCGGGCGCTATCATTAACATAATTCTTGACCCCATTCTCATTTTCGGCGTGCCGGCGCTTGGTATTCCGAAGTTGGAGGTTTTTGGCGCCGCTCTTGCAACCGTTATCGGTCAGGTGATCGCCGCTGTGGTCGGTATTATACTCAACCTTGTGTTCAACAAGGAAATAAAGATAAAGATCAAGAACTTCATTCCCGATGGCAAGCTTATCAGGGAAATTCTCGGAATTTCCATTCCGTCTATCTTTATGCAGGCGATCGGTACCGTAATGACGATATCGATGAACCTGATTCTCGGAAGCAAGTTCACCATGGCCGCCGTAAACGTATTCGGTATCTATTTCAAGCTGCAGAGCTTCGTATTTATGCCTGTTATCGGTCTTAATAGCGGTATGATTCCGATCCTCTCGTATAACTACGGCGCAGGCAAGCCCAAAAGAGTATTTAAAACTATGGGTATCGCATATATTGCGGCGGTAGCATACGTGTTAATTGGACTTTTGGTGTTTCAGCTTTTCCCGGAGTTTCTTTTGTCGATCTTTGATTCGAAAGAAAACCCGCTTGATCAGAATATGATAAATATCGGTATATCAGCGCTCAAAACGATAAGCTGGAGCTTCCTCTTTGCAGGATTCTCTATTATCAGTATTGCGAGCTGCCAGGCGCTTGGAAAGAGCATTTTCTCCCTTTTTGTAAGCATCGGCCGTCAGCTTGTAGTTCTTATCCCTGCGGCATTCCTTCTCTCTTTGCTTGGTGATGTTAAATGCGTTTGGTGGGCATTCCCGATTGCAGAGCTTGCAAGCCTTCTGCTTTGCGGCGTGTTCCTTATCATCACGTTAAGATCGGCATTCGGTAAGAAAAAAGATATAATCACGGAAGAAAAAATACATGAATAAACCAAAATTGATTGCGATCGTCGGCACAACGGCATCCGGAAAAAGCTCGCTTGGTATTGACCTTGCAAGGCACTATGGTGCAGAAATCGTCTCTGCCGACTCTCGCCAGGTTTATAAGCATCTTGACCTCGGTACCGGTAAGGTAACTCCTGAGGAGATGGCGCTTGTAAAACATCATATGATAGATATACTTGATCTCAACGAGCCTTATTCAATGGCGGAATTTCAGTCTATGGCCTATGAGTGCATAGATGATATTTCATCGCGCAAGGTTCTGCCTATGCTTGTTGGCGGCACAGGACTCTACACCCGATCTGTTGTTGAAGGATATTCTCTTGTAGACGTTGCACCGGATGAATCGCTTCGTGCTGAACTCGAGCAAAAGAATAGGGGAGAACTTATTTCGATCCTTGAGAGCTACGGTGCTACCGCTCCTGCAGGCGAGGTGAGCGAAAGGAGAATTATCAGAATGATAGAAAAGCTCCGCGCCGGTTATCCTGCCGAGAATGAGAGCGATCCGAGATATGACGTTTTGCAGCTCGGCATTACCTATGACAGAGATATACTTTATAGGAGAATACTCGAGCGCCTCGACCTTCGTATAAAGGACGGAATGATTGACGAGGTAAGAGAGATCCTAAGCCTCGGTGCAACGCCCGAATTCCTTGAGAAGCTCGGCTTAGAGTACAGATACACCTACCGTTATATTTCCGGCAGGTATTCGTCGTTTGAGGAATATCACGATGAATTGTATAAGGAAATATGCCACTTTGCAAAAAGGCAGATGACCTGGTTCCGCAAGGAAAAGAACATCATCTGGCTTAATGAAAAGGGCGATATGCTTGAAGAAGCAAAAGCACTTATTGATAAATTTTTAGGAGATTGCCATGAGTAAAGCTCTATTTAAGGAGAATTATGACAGTATAACCGAGCTTCTTGCAGAGGAGCTTATACCGGCTATGGGTTGCACCGAGCCGATAGCTATAGCTTATGCCGCTGCAAAGGCAAGAGACGTTCTCGGTGCGTTCCCTGAGTCTGCAAGCATCAAGGTAAGCGGTAGCATCATCAAGAATGCAAAGAGTGTTGTTGTTCCTCATTCCGGCGGAATGAGAGGCATTGATGCCGCTCTTGTCGCCGGCCTCGTTGCAGGAAGGTCGGAAAAGATGCTCGAGGTTCTTTCTGAAGTAACCGAGGATCAGATTGCCAAAATGAAGCAGGTTGTAGAAAGCTTTCCTGCTACTGTTGAATTGGCAGACGTGGAGGATTCCTTCTATATTAATATAATATTGACCTCATGCCAGGAAACAAGCGAGGTTAGTATTACCGGCAGGCACACAAATATCGTTTACATAAAGAAAAATGGCGAAACCGTTTTTGTCGGCGGTGATGAGCCTGTTGCCGTAAAAACCAAAAAGGCGCTTACTGTTGAAGAGATAGTTGACTATGCCGACAACGTGGATATCGAGTCGGTTAAGGCAATTCTTGACCGCCAGATCTCATACAATATGGCTATCGCTGAGGAGGGCCTTAAAAATGAGTACGGCGCAAATATCGGTAAGGTATATCTCAGTTCTTATCCCGATGACGTAACTGTAAGAGCAAAGGCTTATGCCGCCGCAGGATCGGATGCGAGGATGAACGGATGCGAGCTTCCCGTTATCATTAATTCCGGTAGCGGAAATCAGGGCCTTACGGCATCTTTGCCCGTTATTATATATGCAAAGCACCTTGGTGTTTCTGAAGAAGGTCTTTACAGAGCACTCTGTGTTTCAAACCTTATTACGTTGCACGTTAAGAGCGGTATAGGAACGCTTTCTGCATATTGCGGCGCTGTTGCAGCCGGTGCAGGTGCAGGTTGCGGTGTTGCTTATCTTTACGGCGGTAAGTACAGAGATATAGCGCACACCCTCGTAAATGCTCTCGCAATAGACTCCGGTCTTATCTGCGACGGTGCAAAGGCAAGCTGTGCTGCAAAGATCGCCACAGCTGTAGAGAATGGCCTTCTCGGATTCAATCTTTTCCGCTCCGGCAATCAGTTCTTTGCAGGTGACGGAATTGTAAAGAAGGGTGTTGAGAACACTATCAGCAGTATAGCCCGCCTTGCTAATCAGGGTATGAGGCTTACCGATAAAGAAATTCTTAATATAATGCTTGAAAAATAATAAAGAACCGCAAGGCTTTAATTTAAGCCTTGCGGTATTTTTTACTTTTTGTAATTAAGCTTGATGTCGATCGAGTCCACTGTTTCCTTGTAGGATTCGCTGATCTTGATTGTAGCCCACTTGTCTGCATTTCCGGAGAAATTGAAGGTCAAAGACTCAAAGCCTTCAAACGCACCGTCTGCAATTCCAACGGTGGAGTATGCAATTTCGTATGCTTCCTTGTGGTCCTTATTAACACCGACAACCCAGTTGTTTGCGTAGATAACACCATTTGTTTCCTTGAGTGCCGTGGGGCGCTTTTCGAGGTTGAATGCACCGGCTTCTATCCGGGTTACGCTGCTTGTTATGTTGATTGTTGCAAGCTTTTCAGCTTTAACAAGCGCACCTGTTTTTATAACACCGCCGCTTACAGTAAGAGTTTTAAGGCTCTCAACGTTAATAAATGCGAGGTATTCAGCGGGCATTGTAGCTGTTTCAAGCTTTACTCCGTCAAAAGCATCGTTTGAAATGCCCTTAACCGTATCGCTCTTGATAGTGATCGAAGTAACTGTCGTGCTAACGTCAACGATCCAGCCGTCAACGGTGTAAATACCCTTTTCAAGCTTCATTGCGTTACATCTGTAGAACGCATTCTTCTGTATTTCGGTAATTCCGTCGTGCAGTTTCATATCGGTGAGCGTAGTTGCACCGGAGAAGGCATATGCCTTGATCACCGTAATTGCCTCGGGAATTGCAACAGAGTCAACAGGAACGTCGGAATTATCAACGTAAAGATTCTCGGCAAAGCACATGGGGTTTGAGTACTCGGATGCAAGATCTATCTTAAGCCACTCTTCAAGGCTTGTGATCTTAACGGTCTTTATCGCTGAGCAGTTAATGAATGCGTCCTTTCCGATCTTCTCGATTCCGCCGTTAAATACAACGTCGGTGAAGTGCGTTCTTCCGCTGAAGGCATAGTCGGCAATAACGTATGTTTTTCCGTTAAAGTCAGCAGGGAAGTCAAGCTTTCCGGCAAGAGAAAGGGTTGCGATCAGGGTAACGCTGTCCCCTTCAGTATAGAATATAAAGCCATCATCGGTTACTGTAATAAAGGATTGCTCAGCTTCGTTATAGATATGCTTTGCATTCATACCGATATAACCGTAGGATTCATCCTTTGTTATAGAAAGCGAGGATCTGTTGTATATTTCAACAAGTCTGTCGCAACCGTAAAATGCAAGTTCTTTTATCTCGGCAACCTTCTCGCCAAGAGTTATCTTGGTAAGGTTTGTTGCACCGGAGAAGGCACATTCATCAATGGTGACAAGGCCGTTTCCTGTAACAATGATAGCAAGGTTGGTGTTTGATTTAAATGCATTCGCGCCAATGTATTTAACATTGTCGGGAATGGTGAGTGTGGGCAAGCTCTTGCAGCCTGCAAAAGCCCACGCGTGTATTGTTTCAAGAGTCTCGGGTAAATTAAGCTCGGTGAGTGCAGTGCAGTTTGCAAATGCAAATTCTCCGATTTCTGTAACTTTACCTGCAAATGAGATAGAAACTATGTTGCTCGCTCCCTCAAATACGTAGGGTTTGATAACTGTGATCTCAGCAGGAACTATCAGTTGCTTGATTTCGGTATCGATAACCGTTCCACCCTCGGTCGTCTCGCTCAGGAACAAACCCTTGCCGTATGCGAGCGGATTTGCGCCGGTTTCTTCAAAGTTGATATTGAACCATGCAGTAAGATCGTAAATGTATATTTCGGAGATACTGCAGCCGTAGAATGCGTATTTTCCTATAGACTTAAGGTTGGGATGTATTTTGATAGAGTTGAGCTCGTCGCAACCGAAGAATGCGTATGCATTGATCCTCTCAACCGTTTCGGGGATAACAACGTTCTTTATAAGATTGTAGGTGTAGGTAACCTTGTCGCCTTCCACAACCTCTTCTTTAACGTAGATCCTCTCGGTCATATAAATGGGAGGAACTTCCTCGGTGTTTGCGAAGCTCAGGCTTACCCAGCTTGCCACGTCGTCGATGTACACAGCATCAGGCGCGAGCTTTTCGGAAAAGGCATTCTGACCTATTGTCTTTATATCCTTTCCGAGCACTACCTTTGTAATGTTTGTAAATGCGGAAAACGCGTTGTTACCTACAGAGTTAACACCGTCGTAAACGTGAACGGTAACGATGTTGTTCTTGTAGTCCTTCGCCCAGGGAGCTTCATCTCCGTTTGCAAAGTCCATCATATTACCTGAGCCGAAAATATCGATCTCGATATGTCCGTCTGCCGCGCGGTAAACCTTAACTCTTACCGCATCCGACTCGGTCTTGGATGCATCAAAGTCATATTCACCGTCGGTAAAGGCATATGCCTTAAGATCGCAGGCGATGCACTTTCCGTTATCGTAAATATGTCCCTTGGGAGTACCTGTTTTTGCAACCGTCTTAGGCTCGCCGCAAAGCTGTTCGGTATCAGGGTTATAATTCTCGCACTTTGCAGTACGTGTGCCAAGTGAGGTGCAGGTCTCGTCATTATTATCCTTGTAGCTGTCGCTGGGATAATTGTGTCCTATCGCATCAACCGCCTTTGTTCCTTTTTCGCCACACTTTGTGCATATGCTCTCAGCAGTTCCGTCTGTTGTGCAGGTGGGTCGTACAACCGTTTCCCACTTTCCGTATTCATGGGAGCAGGTGTTCTTATCCTTGCAGGAAGCAAACACGCAAACAGAAACAAGCAATATAGCAATAAATACGAGATAGAATATTCTTCTATTTTGTTTCATTAAAAGTATTTTTCCTTTCTTTTGCTTATGAAAGACCAAAGAAGTAGGTGAACTCTTCAGAATCGCCGGGATTAAGTCTTATCATATCCTTCTGTTCGAGAACCTCGTCCTTATCTCCGTCGTTAAGCGAGTTGCTCCAAGGCTCGATGCATATAAACTTGGCCCTGTTGTCAGGCTCCTTCCATATGCAAAGATAGGGGGTGTTCTCGCTCCATTTGAGAGAAAGGGAGTAGGGGTATGAGGGGGCTCTGAGAGTTGCATAAGAGGGGCAACCCTTAAATATCATGGTGTCGTTTTTGTAGATCTGCTCTTCGTTGAAGGGGTATGCACCGTTTGTGAATTCATAATCCTCGCCGTAAGGACGTGCGAAGCAAACGTTCTGCAGCGGTATCCAGGAAGCTGCCTTTGTACCGTCGTTGAAGTAAAGCTCGTAGTCGCCTATATCTTCTCCGTTTTCGGTGGGAAGGGCAAATCCCGGGTGCCATCCAAACATAAAGGGCATTATCTTGTTATCGCCGTTAGTAACGGTGATCTTGCAGTTGATTCCGTTATCTAAAAGCTCGTATCTTGCCTTGAAGTTGAAGGCAAAGGGATAAAGTGCAAGTGTACTCTCGTCAGCTGAAAACTCAAGCTCTATCGCGTCGCTTTCGTGCGAAAGAAGAGTAAATTCCTTCTTAGATATAAATCCGTGCGCGCCCATATCGTAGCTTGCGCCCGAATATGTGTACTTCTTGTCCTTGAGTCTGCCGCAGAAGGGGAAGAGCAGGGGTGAATGCTTGCTCCATGCACCCTCAACGTTGCACTGCCACATAATTTCAGTTCCGCTGTTATTGTGCTTGAGTGAGATCAATTCTGCACCGAGTGATGCAATAACCGCGGTATATTGTTCGTTTGAAATTGTATAATTCATATCAGCTCCGGGCTTAGCGCTTTTTGGTGTTGATCTCGTCAACGATCTTGTTAACAAACTCGTCAAGGGTGAACTTTCCGCCCTCGCCTTCCTTACGTGCTCTTGCGGTAACGCTTCTTGTGTTCATCTCATCCTCACCAACAACAAGCATATAGGGAACCTTAGAGAGCTGAGCCTCGCGGATCCTGTAGCCGAGCTTTTCGTTTCTGTCGTCAAGCTCTGCGCGAACACCTGCTGCCTTAAGTGCGTTTGTAACCTCTGCTGCATAATCAGCAAAATCAGCAACAACGGGGATTACGGTTACCTGTGTGGGAGAGAGCCATGTGGGAAGCGCACCTGCGTACTTCTCAAGAAGGAGCGCGAGTGTTCTTTCATAGCAACCGAGAGAGGTACGGTGAATGATGTAGGGAGTCTTTGTTGTGTTATCTCTGTCGGTGTATTCCATACCGAACTTCTTTGCAAGAAGCATATCTATCTGGATAGTAACGATAGTGTCCTCTTTGCCGAATACGTTCTTGCACTGAATGTCAAGCTTAGGTCCGTAGAATGCCGCCTCGTCAATTCCGATCGCATAGTTACCCTTGCCAAGGCACTCGTCAAGAAGGTCGCCCATTATAGCCTGTGCTTCGTTCCACTGCTCAGCAGTACCTTCGTACTTGTCAGTGCGCTTGGGATCCCACTGTGAGAATCTGAAGGTACAGTCTTCCCAAAGACCAACTGTAGAAAGAACGTACTTAGCGAGCTCAAGGCAACCCTTGAACTCATCAGCAAGCTGATCGGGGCGAAGAACAAGGTGTCCTTCGGAAATCGTGAACTGGCGCACTCTGATAAGTCCGTGCATCTCGCCGGAATCCTCATTTCTGAAAAGAGTGGAGGTCTCGCCAAGGCGCATGGGAAGTTCTCTGTAGGAGCGCTTCTTGTTAAGGTAAACCTGATACTGGAAGGGGCAGGTCATGGGGCGGAGTGCAAAGCATTCCTTTGTATAGTCGTCAGGATCGCCCATAACGAACATTCCGTCAAGGTAATGATCCCAGTGTCCGGAGATCTTGAAGAGTTCTCTCTTAGCCATAAGAGGTGTCTTGGTAAGAAGGTAGCCGCGCTTAGCTTCTTCATCCTCAACCCATCTCTGAAGGAGCTGAACAACTCTTGCACCCTTAGGCATAAGGATAGGTAAGCCCTGACCGATAGATTCAACCGTGGTGAAGAACTCAAGCTCGCGTCCGATCTTGTTGTGGTCGCGCTTGAGAGCCTCTTCCTGTGCGGTAACGTATGCGTTAAGCTCGTCTTTTGAGGGGAATGCAATACCGTAAACGCGCTGGAGCATCTTGTTGTTCTGGTCGCCCTTGTAGTATGCGCCGGTGCACTGTGTAAGCTTGAATGCCTTTATAGCGCCGGTTGTGTGAAGGTGTGGGCCTGGGCAAAGGTCGATATATTCGCCCTGCTTGTAAAGAGAGATAACCGCATCCTCAGCAAGCTCCTCGATTCTTTCAACCTTGTAGGGCTCGTTAAGCTCGGTCATAAGCTTTATAGCTTCCTCGCGGCTCATAACAATTCTTTCAATAAGAAGGTTTTCCTTAACTATCTTCTTCATCTCGCCTTCGATCTGGCGGAGAATGTCGGGTGTGAAGGAAATATCGGAATCAAAGTCCTGGAAATATCCGTTCTCGGTAGCAGGGCCGATAGTCTGCTTGGTCTGGGGAAAGAGCCTCTTAACAGCCTGCGCCATAACGTGTGCAGCGGTATGTCTGAATACCTGCTTACCTTCGTTATCCTTGAAGGTGTAAAGCTGAACGTCAGCGTCCTCGCTAACCTTGGTAGAAAGCTCGCAAAGTGTACCGTTAACAGACGCGGTAAGAACCTCGCGCGAGATGATACCTACAGCGCTTGCTGCTTCGTAAACGGAAACCTCGTTTTCAAATTCGTAAACCTCACCGGAGGCAAATGTGATCTTTTTCATAGTGTATATGTCCTTTCTTCGATTAACAGTGTAAAAAATAAAAAACCTCATCCACAAAGACAACAACGTCTTCGGGGTGAGGACAACAGTCCCGCACGGTTCCACCCGAGCGATTAACTCAAAAAATATAAATTGTGCACTTTTTGTGCGGTGGGCGGTACCGTAACGGGCGTCAAGGTCCACCCTCTCAGCATCTGGGCGGCTCTCTGTGCGGTGCGTTTCACGCCGGCTTGTTCCACTGTGCTATATATTATCATAAAGCTATTTTAAAGTCAAGCACTTTAATAAAATTTAAATATTTTATTACATTTTGTACGCATTCTAACGTGTGCGTGCGCGCACCGATGACGGTCTTGTTCGTTAAAATCGAAAAGAGTCGTGTGCAGTCGTCAAATAAATGACAGAATAACCGAAAAATAAGATTGACAAAAGCATTTGTCTTTGATATAATTAAATCGATAAAACTGTAAAGGAGATTTCGAAATGAAGGAAATGAAAATCAAGCTTTTTACCATTCAGGAGGTAAGAGAGTTTGTAAATATGGTTATTCTTGCAGATTTTGAGGTTGACCTCGTTCAGGGAAGATACATAATTGATGCAAAGTCTATTATGGGTATTTTCTCTCTCGATCTTCTTTCCCCGATAACTGTTGTTGCACACACCGAGTCGGGCGTTGCGTTTTTTGAGAACATCGCAAAATTCAAGGCTGAGTAATTTGTATTTTCTATAATAAAAAGGCAAGTGAGATGTGAATCTCGCTTGCCTTTTTCTCATTTTGTGCGCCCCCGTGTTAAATTTTAATTGATTTTATAATAAAAAGAGGATGAAAATCTCCTTCATCCTCTTTTTTATCGGGGTGCAAAATTATAAATTAAATTTTGTAATCAAGGTTCGCATTCTTGAGGTTTTCGTTTCCGCTGCCGATATCTATATTAAGCCACATCATGTAGGTGAGCGGATAGGTAACTGTTTTAAGTGAAGAACAGGAGCTGAACGCGTTCTCGCCTATATACTTAACGCTTGCAGGGATCTCAAGTATCTCGAGAGATTCAGCACGGAAAAATGCATTGTCTGCAATTCCAACAACGTTGTCAGGAAGGTTGGCATCAACAAGATCTCTATCGGTGTGGATAACCCATTTGTCAAGAACAAATACACCGTGGAAATAGTTGTCTGCGCCCTGCATCATGTACTTGGTGCTCTGGAAAGCGCGTTCACCAACCTTGGTTACGGTTGTGGGGATGTTAATCGATTCGATAGCTGTACAGCCCGCAAAAGCTCTTGCACCTATTTCTGTAAGTCCCTCGGGAAGGGTGAAGCTCTTAACAAGATTGCACTTTTCGAATGCTGCCTTGCCTATGGTTTTGATACCTGAGCCAAGAGTAACGCTTGTAAGGTTGGGGCATCCGTAGAATGCTTCTGCTTCAATGTAGGTTATCGAGTCGGGGATCACTACCTTTGTAATAGTGCTGTTTTCCTTAAATGCCATCTTTCCGATGCCGATAACGGGCAAGTCCTCGTGTGTTGAGGGGATCGTGATCTCCTTCTCAAACTGAACGCCGTAGCCGGTAACAACGTATGCCTTTTCGTCCTCGGTCAATTCGAAGTCGAAGCGCTTGATAAAGGTTTCGTCGAGCTCTTCATCTTCCTCTGCCTCCGATGCAGTGCCGGAGCATGCCGTGAGTGAGAATATAAGGGTAAGAGCTGTTGTAAGAGTGAGTATAAATGCTAAGATCTTTTTCATTTTGGTCTCCTAAAATATTATTCTTCTATTTTTCCCGCATCGGGGTATCTGCCCGTAGGCATAAATCCGTCAACGTGTCCTTTGCATATTGCGTGGAAGATCCGGTGCTTAAGCCCCCGGTTTTCCTTTTCAAGCTGGGATAACAGCTGTTTTATATTCTCCCTTTCGGTTGCGTGATCCTCGGGGCAAAGGCTCTTGATAACAGGAACGTTTTCTTGCTTTCTGATAAAATACTCAACGTCCTTTTCCTGCGCGTATATCATAGGTCTTATCAGACTTATTTTTCTGTTTGATAGGTATGTAACCGGCGAAAAACAACCGATCCTGCCTTCGAAAAACAGGTTCATAATAAAAGTTTCAACGGCATCGTCATAGTGGTGGCCGAGTGCAACCTTGTTGCACCCGAAATCCGTTGCTGCGGCGTGGAGTGCTCCGCGGCGCATTTTAGCACACAGAGAGCAGGGGTTTGATTCCTTTCGCACGTCGAAAATGATCTTCGCTATCTCTGTTGGAACAACCTTGTATTCAACGTCAAGCGAATCGCAATATTCTTTAACTGGGGCGAAGTTGCCGCCCTCAAATCCCATATCGATCGTTATAGCAACTATATCGAACTTTTTCGGGTAAAATCTTCTGAGCGAGGCTAAAGTGGCAAGCAGTGTCAGTGAGTCCTTTCCTCCGGATACACCAACGGCAATTTTGTCGCCGTCCTCTATCATTTTATAGTCATCAACAGCTCTTCTTACAAAGCTGAGCATTCTTTTCATTTCATTCATTAACAGAAATCCTTTGCTCCGAATATATTGTTATAAAAAGCATAGGAGCGTAGTATGATAAAAATTTATGTTGATCAGGGTCATAACCCAAGAGAATACAATACGGGTGCTGAGGGCAACGGCTTTTACGAGCAGGATATAACCTACGAGGTAGGAAGGATCCTGTACGGGCTGTTGCTGAATAACCCGAACTTTGAGCCAAGGCTATCCCGTCCCACACCGGATACCTTGCGCGGCACGTCGAATGCCTCAAGCCTCACCGAAAGAGTAAGGGAAGCAAATTCGTGGGGGGCAGACGTATTCGTTTCTCTTCACACCAACGCATCCCCGAATCCTGCGGCGAACGGCACCGAAGCTCTGATCTTTAGCCGCTCTTCAAGAACGGCACTCGGCCTTGCAGAAAGTATTCTGGCCGAACTAACGCAGGTAACGGGGCTGAGAAACAGGGGTGTAGTAGAAAGGCCCGGCCTTTACGTTCTCAAGCGCACCGCGATGCCTGCTGTTCTTGTTGAAATGGGATTCATCACCAACAGGTATGAGGCAGAGCTTATGGCATATTCACCCGGGCTTTTTGCCGAGGGAATATATCGCGGTATCGTGGATTATTATTTGTGAAAGTTAAGAGAGATAAAGTGAATCAAGATCAAGGTATTCCTCACTTGCCGCAACCGCCTCCGTATTAAAGGTGTGCGTTGTTCCGCAGGTGGGGCAATACACTTGAATGCCTTCCTTGCAAAATCTTAAATCATAAGATCCGCTGTGGCAGGGGCAGTCTATCTTGCCATCCGCCTCAAGCTCCTTAACAAGAAATCTTATCGCATCGTAAACTGTAGGATCGGGAAGGATCTCCTCATCGTCAACGTCCTGGGGCTGAATGTCTTTAAGCTCTTCTGCCTCAAGGTCAAGAAGTAATCTTTGCAGCTCTTTTTCGGTTCTTTCTGCCTCAATATCGCATTTGTCCTTATCACCGATAAAGCAAATGTCCATATTGGAATAGGGGCAGTTCAACAGGAAAATGTCCCTTCCGAAAAATATGCTTTGTGAAACTGTATAGTTGTGGTTTTGCTTACAGAACAGGCAGGGCACGCTGAGGCGCATTTTTCCGTCCTGCGTTGCCGTAGCATCGAGGTAGGATTCACCGCAGCTGCATTTAAGCCTTACCATTCCTGCCGCAAGAGCAAATTTACCAACGAATCCGTAAATAAGATCTCCGCAGTGGGGGCATCTGTACGCTATATGTGTCTCTTTAGGTGTAATAACCATTAGTATTCTCCGTGCCATCCTTTCGGGCGGCGATAAAGTAGTTTTTATGCCTTCATTACAGAAGCACCTATCTCGCTTGCAACCTTCTCTCCAAGAGTTACACGGACAAGCTCAAGTGCAAATTCAAGTGCAACACCCATGCCTTTGGCAGTGGTAACGTTGCCGTCGGTAATAACCGGCTTTTCGCTAATTGTAGCGCCTTTTAGTTCGTTTTCAAAGCCGGGGTAGCAGGTAGCTTCCTTGCCTTCAAGCAGTCCTCGCCTGCCAAGAATAAGCGGAGCGGCGCAGATAGCCGCTATCCTTCCGCCGTTTTTTGTAACGGCGGAAATAAGCTTGTCGGTAATTTCACTTGCATCAAGATTAAGGCTTCCGGGCATTCCGCCGGGAAGTATAAGCATGCTGACGTCGTTGGGTTCAACCTCGTTTGCAAGAAGGTCGCATATCACAGGTATCTTGTGAGAACCAACTGCGATCTTGCTTCCGATCGCCACAGTCTTAGCATCAAGTCCCGCTCTTCTTAAAACGTCAAGCGGTGTAAGTGCTTCTATTTCTTCAAATCCGTCTGCAAGTAAAATAGCTATCATGTTTTTTCTCCTGGATTAATCATCAAGACTACGTCTTGAAAGCATTTCGTGCCATTCGTCGCGAGTAACGAGTATGTCGCGGGGCTTAGAGCCGTTCGGCTCGCTTACAAGGCCCATTTCTTCCATAATGTCTATGAATTTTGCGGCTTTACCGTATCCTACGCTGATCTTTCTCTGAATAAGGGAAGTGGAGATCTTGCCCTGCTTGATTGCAAGGTCAACAGCCTCAAGGAACTGCTTGTCGTTGAGGTATCCAACACCTTCTTCGCTCTTTTCGTCCTCATCCATTCCTTCGGGTGAATCCTTACCCTTGGTGCACTTCTGCGCGGCCCTGATCATATCCTCAAGTGCTCGCTCGTCGTAGATGTTGCCCTTAACGTTCGACTTAAGGAATTTCATGATCTTTTCAACCTCGCTGTCGGCAACGAATGCGCCCTGTACTCTTATAGGCTTAGGCTTGCCAACAGGGGCAAAGAGCATATCACCCTTGTCAAGAAGCTTTTCTGCGCCTGCCTGGTCAAGAATGGTCTTGGAGTCGGTAAAGGAGGTAACCTTACAGGACACACGTGAGGGAATGTTGGCTTTAATAACACCGGTAATAACGTCAACAGACGGGCGCTGTGTACCGATTATCATATGTATGCCGGCCGCGCGTGCCTTCTGCGTGATGTTTGTGATAAGCGCCTCAACGGGGCGGCGAACCTGCTGCATTAGGTCGTTAAGCTCGTCTATTACGATGATGATCTTGGGAAGCACTTCTCCAAGCGAGGGGTTCTCGCGTACAATATCATTGTACGAATCAAGCTTTCTAACCTCGTGCTTAGCCATAAGTTCATATCTTCTGTTCATTTCGTCGATCGCCCACATAAGCGCACCTGCCGCCTGCTTTGCATCTGTAACAACGGGAACAAGGAGGTGGGGAATACCGTTATACATTGTGAATTCAACGGTCTTGGGGTCGATCATTATGAACTTGACCTCGTCGGGTCTTGCCTTGTAAAGAATACTGATAAGAATAGAGTTGATACATACCGACTTACCCATACCTGTAGCACCGGCTACAAGGATATGCGGCATCTTGGCAATATCGCCGAAAACAGGGTTTCCGGTAACGTCCTTGCCGAAGCAAGCGAACGTCTTTGAACTTTCGTTAACAAACTCGTCCGACTCAAGCAGATCGCGCAGGAATACCGTGCTCGGATGCTTGTTGGGTATCTCAACGCCTATTGCGCTCTTTCCGGGAATGGGAGCTTCCATACGGATTCCCTCTGCGGCAAGGTTAAGTGCAATATCGTCAAACAGGCCGATAACCTTGTTAACACGTACACCGCGGGCGGGTACGATCTCATATCTCGTGATTCGAGGACCTCTGTCAACACTCTTGATCGAAGCGCGAACGTCAAACTGAGCGAGAGCATCGATGAGCTTGTCGCCGTTCTCTTCGATCTCTCCGGCGATGGTCGGATCTTCTTCCTCAAATCCTTTTTTTAGTATGTCGATGGGCGGGAATTCAAAGTTTGAATAGTCCGGCTTTTGGACTTCGTCTTTGACGTAATCGTCATCCTCATCGTCATCGTTGCTTGTAACAGTATCAAAATCAAAAGGAACGTCATCTTTTACACTGACGGTAGGTGTAACGTCGTCAATATCCTCGCCGTATGTGAACAAGGGGCGCTTGTCATCAACGGTTTTTTCTTCCTCGTCGCTGTCAAACGATATTCCGGCGGCATATTCGTCGTCCTCATCTTCCTTCTTTTCCTCGAAGATAGAGAACATCTTCTGATATTCGGAAACTACAGGATTCTGCTTTTCGGGAGGAATATCTTCGCCGCTATTCTCGGTGAATGTAAATTCGTCCTCTTCTTCATCATCGCTATCCGCATCGCCAAGAAGGGAAGCCACGTTTACCGTAGGCTTTTCTACGTCGCCGGTAAAGATCTCGTCATTATCGTTGGTTTCAAAATCAAAACCGTTCTCAAACTCGTCTTCGTCCGTATCGTCGGTATATGCAGTGAGTTCGGGGGAGATCTTTGCTGCTTCGTGAGTTGATGAAGCGATTCTTTCCTTTGCTATCCGCTCTGCCTCAGCGGCTCTTTCGAGCGCGGCTCTTTCAGCTGCCGCGGCCCTCTCTTCAGCAGCTCTTTCGGCTTCTCTTGCGGCCTTTTCGGCGGCAAGTGCTCTCTCTTGTGCCAATTTCTCGGCAGCTTCTCTTTCTGCAGCCTGGTTGCTGAGCAGGGTTGCATATTCCGCGGCGCGTTTGTATGCGTGTGCATCGTCCTGAACTCTTGCTTCGTTCTGAACGGTAATGCTTTCGTTTGTATGATACTCCTCGATTACAGGAGCTTTGTCGGGGTTGATGTCAAACTCGAACGAGGTGGGGGTAAAGGGTTTTTCCTGCTTTACCGGATTCTGTGCATATGTATTGGTTGATGTTTTGTATTCGTGGGATGAGTAGTTGAAATCTGCGCGTTTTCTTGCGGCAGCTATATCATCTTCACTGAACGAGCGCCTTTCAAACTTGGGAGAGATAGATTCGGGCTCCTGTTCGGGTGCGGAAGATTGCATTGATGCAAACTTTGTGTTTGCTTCGCAGTCGAATTCATCAAAATCCTCGCTGAACACGTTGTCGGCACTGTCATCCTGAGAGTCGTATGTAGTCTTATTTGCCTGTCTTGTAACGGGGTTGTAGGAGTCGTTATTCGCGTCCATGCCGTAGTCTGCATTGAAAAGCTTTCTGTTGTTGACCTTGTGTGTGCCTTCCTGGTCTTCAACGCGCAAAGGATGGAAAACTTTATCCTGGAAGCTTGGGTTCATCTCAAGATCGGCATCGCTTCTCGTCTCCTTGATGCCAAGATCGTCTATTTTGAATTCCTTAAGACCGTTGTCAACCTCAAAGAACTCGTCATCGTAAAGGTCGGCCTCCTTTTCCATCAGAGCTTCGGCCTTTCTTTCGATCCTCTTGTGTTTTTTTCTCTCGGATGCGCGCTTCCTCTCCTCGGCACGTATCTTTCTTGTAGCCTGAGTTTCTTCAAACTTACTCTTGATGTGTTTCTCGATCTTAGCGGCTGTTTTTACAAATGTATAAAGCAGTGCGCGGCCGATTATTGTGATAGGATTCTTGCTCTTGGTAATAAAGAACACCGCATAAAGAGCGATCACGGTGGCAAAGAAGATTATAATGCCGGCTCTGCCAATGAAAAATCTGAGAAAGATTGCCATCGCGCCGCCAACAAGACCGCCTCCGCGATTGTAAAGCACGGATGCGTTATAAAGATCTGCCGCATTGATTGAAAGCCCATTGTTCGGCAAAGGCCATTCTTTGATCAGATGGATCATCATCGAGGTGCTTGCAACCAAAAGGGCAGACAGGATGACTCTCGGCACGAGCCTTTTTTTATCAAGGTCGGATGCAAAGAATATAGCCTGAATGATAAGGAGCGGAGGAATCATGTAGCAGGCATAAGAAAAACAGCCGCGCATCGCTCCTGCGATCTTGTAGCTAAGATATGCAGTTTCGTCCTGTACGATAAAGCAAAAGGATATGAAAAGAGCCATTGCGAAAAGCACAATGGGTACTACCCATTTGATTGCTACTATCGTCGCTTCTGACCTTTCTTTCTTTTTCTTGTTTTCTGCCATGGCTTGTCCTCCGGGAATTTGCGTGTGCACGCACATAATAATTCAATTATATATTTTAACAGAAAGCTGAGTGAAATGCAATAGAATATTGCTCAAAAGTGCAAAATATTTTTAATTTTTTGCATAAATTATGCGCAACGTGTGCGCAGGCACTTGACAAAATATTTTTATTATGATATAATTTACACTGCGTTTTTCTGCGCATTTTTAGGAAAAGAGGAGTTAAAATGTACCTTTATAATTCAGCAACAAGAAGTAAAGACCTTTTTCAGCCCAGGGTTGAAGGAAAGGTTTCAATGTATACATGCGGCCCCACCGTTTATCACTTTGCACATATAGGCAATCTGAGAACCTATACTATGGAGGACGTGCTTGAGAAGTATCTCAGATATACGGGATATGACGTAACCCGAGTTATGAATATCACCGACGTTGGACATCTTACCAGCGATGGAGATACAGGTGAAGATAAGATGCTCAAGGGCGCAAAGCGTGAGCACAAAACCGTTCTTGAAATTGCAAAGTTCTACACTGATGCATTCTTTGAGGACTGCAAGGCCCTCAACATCTCCGTTCCGGACATTGTTGAGCCTGCAACAAACTGTATTCCCGAGTTTATCGATATGGTAAGCACTCTTATAGAAAAAGGATACGGTTACGTAGCCGGCGGCAACGTTTATTTCGATACTTCAAAGCTTGATAAGTACTACATCTTCAACGATTTCAAGGAAGATGATCTTGCTGTCGGAGTAAGAGAGAGTGTTGAAGAGGACGGAAACAAGCGCAACAAGGCTGACTTCGTTCTTTGGTTTACCAAGTCAAAGTTTGACGATCAGGAGCTCAAGTGGGATTCGCCTTGGGGTATCGGATATCCCGGATGGCACATCGAGTGTTCCTCGATCTCCTGCAAGCATCTTGGCGAATATCTTGATATTCACTGCGGCGGTATAGATAATGCATTCCCCCACCACACCAACGAGATCGCGCAGAGCGAGGCAACCTTTGGCCACGAGTGGTGCAAGTGGTGGATGCACGTTCATCACCTTAATACAAATTCGGGTAAGATGTCTAAGTCCAAGGGTGAATTTTTGACAGTATCTCTCCTTCGCGAGAAGGGATACGATCCCTTGGTCTACCGTTTCTTCTGCATGCAGTCGCACTACAGAAAGAACCTTGTTTTCTCTTGGGAAAACCTTGATAATGCAAGAATTGCTTACGATAAGCTCGTTCAGAAGGTAGCTTCACTTAAGGCAGAGGGCGAGGTTGATGCAGTTGCATTCGGTGAGGGCAAAAAGAAGTTCACTGATGCACTTGATAATGACCTTAACACATCCCTTGCGGTTACGGCACTTTACGACGTATTCAAGATGAGTTGCAATGATGCAACCAAGATGGCGCTCATTTGCGATTTTGAAAAGGTTCTTGATCTCGGTCTTGTTGAGGCTGCAAAGAAGGTTGCGGATAAGAAGGAAGAGGCAGCTCCCGGCGTTGATGCTGAGCTTGCAAAGTACATCGAGGCAAAGATCGAAGAAAGAAAGAATGCCAAGCTTAGTAAGAATTATGCTTTGGCTGACCAGATCAGAAACGAGCTTTCTGCAAAGGGTGTAACCCTTATCGACACCAAGGAAGGCACAAAGTACACGGTACAGTAATAAGAACAAAAACGTGAAAGGAGGGCGCAGATGTTCGATAAGCTCAGGGCGAACACGCTTTATCTTAAGGGCGAATATGAAATGGCGGCTTCAATGTTCCATGAAGGCGCAAGAGAAGGCGACGTCAGCGCCGCCTTCAACTACGGATACTGTCTTCTAAAGGGCATAGGTGTTGCCTATGATCCGAGGGAGGCGAAATCCTATTTTATGTATGCAAGAGATATGCAGGGGGGCGAATCCTGTTACAATCTTGCGATGATGTATATGCACGGCGAGGGAGTTGTAAAGGACTATCACCAGTCGTTCAAATATATGAAAATTGCCGCGATCCGCGGTTGTATCGAGGCACAGCTGTATCTCGGAATGGTATACACCACCGGATATCTGCTTGAGCCTGACGTTATAAGAATATCCATGATTCCGTTTCATAAGCCGGAGTTCAGGGATGAGATATTTATGCTTGAGGGTGATGCCGACGAGGCCGCGCTCGATGAGGAAAAAAGATTCTCCGTAATAAGCGCTGATGCCCGCGCCGCGCACGATTGGTTCCGCCGCGCCGCACACCACGATCCTACGTACGTGGAGTCGCTTGTAGCAAAGGGACAGTTCCTCTATGCAAAGTGTTATATAGACGGCCTTGGTGTTGATTTTGATAGAAAAAAGGGCGAAAGGCTTATGCTCGCCGCCGGAAAAAGCGGATCTATGGAGGCGGTTGCCTATCTTGCTGAGAACGGTATAACGCCTCAGCGCCTCCTTGAAGAAGCAAGGGCGGAAAAAGCGAATATGTACGGGGGCGTGTAATGAAAAAAGCGCTGTTGATTGCTGCAAGAGTTTTGCTTATTGTAGCTATAATTTGTACACTTTCATTTGCATTTTATCAATCATCGCTTCCGCCGGCAGAGTCTAATGAGGTTAGTGGCGGTGTAAGCGGCGCTTTGGAAGTCATCATTCCGTCAGACACTCCTGTTGGCGAAAAAGTGCACGAAAATATTCGTGAAATAGCGCACTATACAGAGTTTTTTACCCTTGGATTTTTTGTGGCTCTTTACTGTGTTCTTGTTTCTACGGCTACGATCGGGCTCTCAAAGGTGAAGCTTATATTTGTTTTTTCATCTTTGCCTTTCGGTACTGTTTGCGCTTTTATTGACGAGTTTATTCAGTTCTTTTCATCCAGATCTCCTGACATAAAAGACGTTCTGGTTGATACGGTGGGTTATTTCTCGTCGTTAGCTATTATCTATGTTTTGTATTTCGCAATCTTCCTTGTGTTAAATTTGATCGCGCGCCAAAAGGATAAACACAGGGCTTAATCGGCGCACTTATAATTATGGTAAAAATTACTGACGTTTTCTCCGCATCCTATGCAGATAAATGCGGAATCAAAAAAGGCGATATACTCGTTTCTATAAATGGCAATGAGATAAATGACGTGCTTGATTACCGTTTTTATCTCACGGAGTGCAAGATAAGCCTTGTTTGCCTTCGCGATAACGAGAAGATTACCTTTGATATATCTAAGGACGAGTATGACGATATCGGCCTTGATTTTGAAACACCCCTTATGGATAAGAAGCACACCTGCAAAAACAAGTGCATTTTCTGCTTCATAGACCAGAATCCCGAGGGGCTTCGCGAATCCTTATACTTTAAGGATGACGATTCAAGGCTTTCATTCTTGCACGGAAACTACATAACGCTAACAAATATGACCGATACCGACGTAGAGAGAATAATCAAAATGAAGTTTTCTCCTATTAATATCTCGGTCCATACGACCAATCCCGAGCTTCGCGTAAAGATGATGAAGAACAAGCGCTCGGGCGAAGTGCTTCGCTATCTTGACGATTTTTACAACGCAGGTCTTGAAATGTGCGCTCAGATCGTTCTTTGTAAGGGTGTAAACGATGCAGATGAGCTTGTGCGCTCTATCAATGACCTTGCAAAATATTCTCCCCGTATAACAAGCGTTGCCGTTGTTCCCGCCGGTCTTACTAAGTTCAGGGACAAGCTCTATCCTTTGACCGATTTTACAAAGGAAGATGCAAAAGAGGTAATAAACGTTATAAATGAGTTCGGAGAAAAGCATAAAAAGGAGCACGGAACAAGGCTCGTTTATGCAGCTGATGAATTTTACCTTAAAGCAGGCATAGAGATTCCTGATGCCGATTATTATGAGGAGTATGCCCAGATCGAAAACGGTGTTGGAATGCTTCGCTCCTTTGCAGACGAGTTCAAGGTAGCTGTAGAGGATATAAGCGACCTTGTTGATTCGCTTGAATCCGAACGCACGGTTTCTGTTGTAACCGGTGTTGCGTCCTATCCTATGATCTCGGGTGTTGCAAATAAGATCGAGGCGCTTTGTGATAAGGTGCACGTAAAAACTTATGAAATTATTAACCGCTTTTTCGGTGAGAGTATAACCGTTTCCGGTCTTTTGACGGGAAAGGATATGTATGAGCAGCTTAAGGGCGAGGAGCTTGGAGACGAGCTTTTGATCCCGAGAAACTGCTTGAGGCACGGAGAGGATGTTTTTCTTTGCGGTATGACACTTTCCGAGTTGTCAGAGGCGCTTAACGTTCCGATCCGTGTCGTTGAAAACGACGGATTTGATATTGTAGATGCGGTTTTCGGTGTTGAAAACCTGTAAGAAATGGAGGAAAAATGGCTAAACCGATAGTTGCAATAGTTGGTAGGCCCAACGTTGGGAAAAGTACGCTTTTCAATAAGCTGATAGGCGAAAGACGCTCTATCGTAGAAGATACTCCCGGTGTAACACGCGACCGTATTTATGCTGAAGCGGAGTGGAATGAACATAAGTTCATACTCATCGATACGGGCGGAATTGAGCCCAAAAGCGAGGACACAATACTTAAGCAGATGCGCACACAGGCAGAGATAGCCGTTGCCACTGCTGACGTTATTGTATTTATGTGCGATATCAAGGCAGGACTTCTTGCGGATGACAGAGATATCGCTATTATGCTCAAAAAGTCGGGCAAACCGATCGTTTTGGCAGTTAATAAGGTGGACGGAGTGGGTGAGGTGCCCCTCGCGTTCTACGAATTCTATGAGCTTGGTTTCGAGCGCGAGCCTATTGCTCTTTCTTCGATTCACGGAACAGGCACAGGAGATCTTCTCGATGCTATTCTTGAAGTATGTGATTTCTCTGATGCTAATGATGAGGACGAGGGAATTATAAACGTTGCCGTAATAGGAAAGCCTAACGCAGGTAAATCTTCTGTTATAAACAGAATGTGCAACGAAGAGAGAATGATCGTTTCTGATATAGCCGGCACGACCCGTGATGCTGTTGACACAAGGGTTGAGAATGAACACGGTGTGTTTAACTTTATTGATACCGCGGGTATCAGAAAGCATTCTAAGGTAGAGGATAGAATTGAGAAGTTCAGTGTCCTGCGTGCAAATATGGCTGTTGAACGCGCTGACGTTTGCATACTTATGATAGACGCACAGGACGGTATAACCGAGCAGGATGAGAAGATTGCAGGTATATCGCACGAGGCCGGCAAGGCTTGTATTATTGCTGTTAATAAGTGGGATGCCATTGAAAAGGATAATTTCACAACCAATAAGTACAAGAACGACATCAGAACAGCACTTGCATATATGCCTTATGCCCCTATTGTATATCTTTCGGCTAAAACGGGTCAGAGAGTAGCTAATCTCTATCCCTTGGTTAAGGAAGTTTACGCGCAGGCGAGCAGAAGAATAAGCACCGGCCAGCTTAACGACCTTTTGAATGACGCAATGACAAGAGTTCAGCCCCCGTCAGACAAGGGTAAAAGACTTAAGATCTATTATATGACGCAGGTAAACACCAATCCGCCCACGTTCGTTATCTTCTGTAATTCCGAGGAGCTATTCCACTTTTCATACAGGAGATATATCGAAAACTGCTTGAGAGACACCTTTGGATTCGAGGGAACTCCTATCAAGATGATCATCAGGCAAAAGGGCGACGATTCGGGCAATTAAGGTAACGAAAAATGTTTATAGATAATATTGAAATTTACGTAAAAGCGGGTGACGGCGGTAACGGCGCCGTTTCATTCCATAGAGAAAAGTACGTTTCTGCCGGCGGCCCTGACGGTGGCGATGGCGGTAGAGGCGGAAACATAATTTTGCGCGTTGATACAGGCGCAAACACCCTTTTGGCATTCAGATATAAGAGAAAATTCGTCGCTGAAAACGGTGATAACGGTATGACCGGCAAGATGCACGGTAAGAACGGTAAGGACCTTGAGATCTTAGTGCCTCCGGGAACTATCGTAAGAGAAAAGGGTACGGGCAGAATCATATATGATATGGCTAATTCTGATGAGTACGTTCTCTGCCGCGGCGGTAGAGGTGGCTGGGGTAACCGCCACTTCGCAACTCCTACAAGACAGATCCCGAGATTTGCAAAATCCGGAACCAAGGGCGAGGAAAAGACTGTAACGCTTGAGCTCAGAATGCTTGCAGAGGTCGGCCTTATAGGATTCCCCAACGTTGGTAAATCCTCGATCCTTTCTCGCATTTCTGCTGCAAAGCCTAAGATCGCAAACTATCACTTCACAACACTTTCTCCTAATCTCGGAGTGGTGTCTGTAAGAGAGGGCAAGGGATTCCTCGCAGCTGATATTCCCGGATTGATCGAGGGCGCGTCAGACGGTGCAGGCCTTGGCCATGCATTCTTAAGGCACGTAAGCAGATGCCGCCTTCTTCTGCACGTAGTTGATATTTCGAGCGCGGACGGAAGAGATCCTCTTGACGATATTGATAAGATCGACAACGAGCTTCAAAGATATTCCGAGGAGCTTTCAACAAGACCTCAGATCATAGTTGCTAACAAGTGTGATTCTGTTCTTGAGGAAGAGGACGTTGTTTCCGACGTTAAGAAAAAAGCGGAGAAACTTGGCAGAAAGATCGTATTTGTATCTGCAATTACCGGAGAAGGACTTGATGAGCTTGTAAAGATCGCCTCTGAGATGCTCGCAGATCTTCCTCCTATAACCGTATATGATACCGAAGTGCTTCCTGAGGAGAACTTCTCATCCGACGACGTTATGCAGACCACTGTCAGACGCGATAACAAAAAGTATATTGTTGAGGGCGATTGGCTCTACAACTTTATGGGACAGATCAACTTTGACGATTACGAATCTCTTAACTTCTTCCAGCGCGTACTCATCAAAAACGGTGTTATCGATAAGCTTCGTGAAGCAGGGGTTGAGGAAGGCGATACTATTTCGATATACGATTTCGAGTTCGATTTTGTGTATTGATCCGATGTGATCCGAAATATAAAAAACGGGAGAGCAGTTTTTGTGCTCTCCCTTAATTTTTGCTAAAAATGCCGAAAAATATAATATTTTAACCATCACGGAACAGAAAAATAGCGAAAAATATAACTTTCAGTAGCTCAGCCCGAAAGCCTGATTGATTGCGCCTGCAATGACCGTTGCGGCTGCATCGGTTATCTCGTCTATCTCTCGCGGTGAAACAAACAGCGGCTCGAAATCAAATTCTGAAAACGTGTTCTTGTTTATAAACAGCCTGGTGTCCATAACCGTCGGCACTCCTATTCCGATAACAGGAACTCCGAGCTCGGGGCGGGTGAGGGGAGACTTCAAGTTTCCAACACCACCCGGGAAAATTCCGGTGTCGCAGATCTGCAGTGTTGTTCCAAGCCGTTTTCTTGATCTTGTTGATAAGGAGTCTATCGCTATAACAATGTCCGGCGAAATAGCCGAGCATATTGCCTTTGCTGTTTCAGTGGAGTCCATTCCTGTTTTTGCGCTTACACCGGGGCAAAGCACTGCGATCTCCGAGCATTCGAGCTCGTCAAAAAACTCTTCGTCGTAACACCTTATGTGCATAGTCGGTTTTACTTTCGCCGCGCATTTCACTCCGATAGAGTCTGCAGTAACGTATTCGTTGCCAAGCCCGATGATCAGTATTCTTGCCGGCATAACAGCAATATCATCACAGATCCTGCACAGCGTTTTGGCAACCTCCTCCTGCGCATCGTACAGCGCGTCCTCGTCGAGTGTGTCCAGCCGCTTAGTAGTGAGTGTATCGTATCTTCCGCAAGGTCGTCCTATGCTTTCAGCACCCGATTCGCTCTTTACGTTGATGCGCTCCCAATATCCCGCAGGGCACAGCTCCTTTGTGTATTCTATTCCGTTTTTCGTCAGATCGGCGCGCCTGCGCTCTATCGCCATGTCGGTGTAATAACCGTCATCACTGCAGTTGTATGAATAATTGTACATTTCATCCCCTCCCGTTCCTAAACAAGTATTGACAGAATTGTGCACCGTATTCATTATTTATATGGTTTAAAATGCACGAAATATATCCTTATAAATTGTGCACTTGCACAAAAAGATATTACGCGCGAATTAATGGGTTGAAAAAAAGAAATCTTTATGTTAAAATATATAAGTAAATTTATAGCAATCGAAATGAATTCACACGTAAAATTATTTTTTGCCAATTTGGCAGGATGGAGAAAGATATGAAAAAAATCCTTAGTCTGATTCTCGTTCTTGCACTTTCCCTTGGCTCTATGGTTGCACTTACTTCGTGCGGCACGCCTAAGGATAACGGTGCTGAAATTCCGATCTACATCGGCGAGGCTATCTATGATTTTGACCCCACGGATTACTATGCTGACAGTAATGCCGAGGAGTTTATGAGCCTTATTTTTGAGCCCCTTTTCACTATCAATGCAAAGGGTAAGCTTAAGAAGGCGGCTGCAAAGAAATATAAGGTTGATAAGGACGAGCGTACTATCACCATTACTCTTAAGGAGAGCTACTGGTCTGACGGTGTTCGTGTAAAGGCGGACGATTATCTCTATGCTTGGAGAAACGTTATCCTTGATCCTAACAACGCAAATCCCGCAGCAGCGCTTTTCTACGATATCGAAAATGCGATTGAGGTAAAGAACGGCTCTCTTTCGAATTCCGAGCTTGGCATTACTGCAAGTCTTTATGAGATCACCATTAAGTACCGTGAGGGTGCTAACTATGAGCAGCTTCTCAGAAACCTTGCATCCGTAGCTACTTCTCCTATCAGACAGGACGTTGCTGCAAATGCTTCGGGTTATTGGTCAAAGAATCCTAACACCGTTATGACCAACGGTCCTTTCATGATTGCTGATATCAGCTATGATGAGGGTGTTATTAACCTTAAGAGAAACGTTGGATATCATCAGTCCCCCAACAAGAAGGACTATGACAATAACGTAAGACCCGGTGCTATCAATGCATACTTCAACTACACCGCTGTTGAAGACGGTGTGGCTGTTGAGAAGAAAATCTCTTACTCCGACATTGAGAACAAGGCAGTATTCTACATGGGTGATGCTTCACTCGCTGACAGAGCTGCACACAGGGGTGAGGCTTCCGAGGTGTTCGCACTTTCTACTTACACCTATGTATTCAATACTCAGAAGGCTCCCTTCAATAATGCCGCAGTCAGAGTTGCGCTTTCCGTTGCTTTGGATAGGCAGGCTATGGCTGATGCGGTTGTTTTTGCATCCGCAGCAACAGGCTTCCTTTCTCCTAAGGCATACGTTAGCGACAGAGACGGCCTCATTTATTGCAAGTCCAACATCGAGATTGCACAGCAGCTTATCGATGCATCTAACCTCACCGCTGCAGACAAGACGTTTGTGCTTACTGTAAACGATGATGAGGAAAGCCTTAAGATCGCTGAATTGGCGGTTGCTTGTTGGGCACAGATCGGATTTAACGTAACGGTTAAGCCTGTATCCACAAGGGTTACTCCTGTTAAGGACTTCTCCTCCAATGAGGTAATAGACGTTGTTGACTCTGAGATCCAGTACCTTGTAAAAGAAGCTTCCTACGGTAACGTTATGTATGACGTTATTGCTGTGGACTGGAATATGTACTCAACCGATCCTTTTGTTGCTCTTGCTTCCTTCACCAGCCATATGAACGGTAACGGTGCAGATTTCTCCAACTCTTCCTACTCCGTTCGCAAGAACATTTCCGGTTGGTCCAGCAAAAATTATGACGAGCTTCTTGATAATGCATACTATGCAACATCAGAGTCTGCCCGCAACAGCTATCTGAAGGCGGCAGAGAAGCTTCTTATAGATGAATCTCCTATCATTCCCGTACTCTATAAGCACAATGCTTCCTTCACAAGCAACCAGCTTAAGAAGGTGAAAATAGACGGTCTTGGTAACGTTGTATTCACCAAGGCTAAGCTTAAGAATTACAGAGATTATTTGACAGACGAAGAATAATATGTATTTGCTGGGGTTGCCGTCGCTAAGCTTCGGCAACCCCACACTTTAAAGATTAATGAAGAAAAAAAGATTTACTTTAAAAACCTTTACCGATATAAAGGTGTTTATGCTTTTCCTTCTCGAGTATATCAGGTATCCAATAGACAGAACGACGCTTATCGATATCGTATCCGAGAACACAGACGAGTTCATCATTGACTATGACGGTTGCCTTGCAGAGCTTTGCGATGAGGGGCATCTTTGGTTTGATGAGCTTGACGGAGAGCGCTATTATATGATCTCCGACTCAGGCAGAATGGTTGCAAACGAGCTTTTTGATTCACTTGATAAGGATTTCAGAGAAAAGAGCTTAAAAAGCGCCACAAAGCATCTTTCTCTCTCAAAAAGAGGAGCTAAGATCAGATCTCTCATCACCGAAAAAGAGGGCGGGGGATACGTTGTAAATATGTGCCTTTCCGATGCAACGGGAGAAATTCTGAATGCATCTATCACCGTTTCTTCAATGGCTGAGGCCAAGAAGATAAGGGATAATTTTGAAACACGTCCTGATTCTGTGTACAGGGGCATACTTTTTTCCGCGACAGGAAGAATAGATTATATCTCTTAAAAAATCCTGTTTGTGCATATTAATCAAAAACAAATGCGCGAAAAAGGAAAAATTGTATATTATTTTGCTCATTTTTAAATTTTTTTAAACAAATATATTGACAATATTTTAAAATAAATATATAATATTTTTATATAAGGCGGAAGAGCTGTGGATGTTTTAAAAAATATGGAGGATTCCTCCTTAATTGTAATGATCCGTGCTCATAATGACTTAGCATTTTCAGAGCTTGTGGAGCGCTATGCCCCCTTGCTCAACAAGTATGCTAAATCTTTTTCGGGGACTTATATTACTGTGGACGAGGCTTATGCGGAGGCTTGCTTTGCGCTTTACCGTGCCGCGCTTTCGTATGACATATCCAACAATAACGTAACGTTTGGCTTGTATGCCGGGATATGTATTCGCCGCCGTCTTTCAGATCTTTTATCATCGTCAATGCGCCTTGATTCTATAGGTGATATTGATGTAAATTCTCTTGCGGCAAATGCCGGTATCGAGCGCGAGCTGGAAACAAGAGAGATGCTCGAGCGCGCTATGTCTATGGCGCGTGGAGTACTGTCGGAATATGAATATAAGGTGTTTCGCCTCTATCTTAAAGGCTTTACCACCAGGGAGATTGCTGATGCGCTCTCAAAATCATCCAAGTCTGTTGATAATGCTAAGCTTCGTATGCTTCGCAATATCAAGGCGATAGGGAGTCTGTTTTCCGACGATTAATGTGTCTATATGCCCGAGTAGCTTAAGGGAGAGCGTTGTTTACAAAGGCGTCGGTTGGAATCCGTCTAAGGGCAAATTTTTAAACCTATTTAAGTGAGGAAAAAAGAAAACATGTACCAGGACAAGACATTGAAGTGCAAAGAATGTGGTAATGATTTCGTGTTCACCGCAGGTGAGCAGGAATTCTACGCATCCAGAGGATTTGAGAACGAGCCCTCCAGATGTAAGGATTGCCGTGTTGCAAGAAAGAATGCGCAGAAGGGTGCAAGAGAAATGTTTGCAGCTGTTTGCGTAGAATGCGGTAAGGATTGCCAGGTTCCCTTCAAGCCCACCGAAGGTAAGGCTGTTTTCTGCAGCGAGTGCTTTGCTGCAAAGAAGGCGGCTCAGGAGTAATTTACCCTTAAGCTGATAAGTGTAATACCCGAGAAAACAAGCATCCATATGGATGCTTGTTTTCTTTTTTGACATTTTTTTCAAAAATGTGGTTTTGCTATGTACAAACGCGTTTTTATATGCTATAATTAATATGTATAAATATTTTTGGGCGCACTTGCGCGCGAGGAGCACCTTATGAATAAAGGATTTAACAAAGGAAAAAATCAGAATATAAAAAAGAATCATCAGCCTTTTAACAGGGAGGAAAGAGCACCTAAGGTGGAGCTTAACGAGTGTGTTGTAACAGGTCGTAATGCCGTGCGCGAACTTCTTATGGGCGATAGAGATATTGATAAAATATACGTAAGCTCGGGCGATAGAGAGGGTTCTATCAAGCTGCTTGTAGCAATGGCTATAGAAAAGAAGATCCCGGTTGTTGAGGTTGACCGCACAAAGCTTGATTCAATGTGCCAGGGTGCAAGGCATCAGGGTATCGTTGCAATGGCGGCAGAGCATAATTATTCAACTGTTGATGAGATTATGGAATATGCTGAATCCCTCGGTGAAAAGCCTTTTGTTATTATACTTGACGGCGTTGAAGATCCTCATAATCTCGGCGCAATCATAAGAAGTGCCGAATGCCTTGGTGCGCACGGTGTTATTATCCCCAAGCGCAGAGCTGTTGGATTAACTCCCACCGTTGCGAAGGCTGCTGCCGGTGCTACCGAATACGTAAAGGTTGCAAGAGTTACCAACCTTTCTTCCACTATTGATGACTTGAAAAAGCGCGGTATGTGGATATATGCAGCAGATATGGGCGGAGATGATTATTATAAGACCGATCTCACCGGCAGTGTAGGTATTGTTCTCGGTAGTGAAGGAGACGGTATTTCAAGGCTCGTAAAAGAAAAATGTGATTTTACACTTTCTATATCCCTTCAGGGAAGAGTAAATTCTATGAATGTTTCCTGCGCGGCTGCGGTTATATTCGCCGAGGTTGCAAGGCAAAGGAAAGGATAAGGGGGGTGCGCTGGTTGCAAAATGATAAAAAGACCGGTCTCGATTTCTCTTTTGAAAGCGACTCCGAGAAGGAAACCGCTCTTGTCTTTGAATCTGATAACCTTCAACAGCCTGAAAAGAAATCTTTGAAGGATAGCGAGTCCTCCAATAAGCTTAAAATGGAGTTTGAGATCCCTGATGTGGCTATTGGTAAGACTTTGGAAGAAAAAGGCACTGCGTCAAAGCAGGAGCGCAAATCACAGGTAGGTACCGCCCGTGTAAGCACCTCGAAGGATTCGTTTGGATTCAGAGATGAGCTTGCAGGTATTGATTATAGCATTGATCCGACGGCAGAGCCGGACAGTAAGATCCGTATGCTCGATGCCACCGTCGTTAACGTTACAGGTAAGCCGGCATCTAACGAATCGTATGAAGCTCAGTCTACCGTGTTTAAATTTACGGTTGAAGATGATGAAGAAGAGCTTTTGAAGGTCTGTGAGGTTGCCGCTGAGCCTGTTGTTCCTGAAAGAAAAGAGGAAAAGAAGCCTGAAGTCAAGGCAGAGAAGGTTTCGGAGAATAAAATCTATGACATTCCCGACCCGTTTGCACACAAAAATGCGCTGATCGACCTCGATTCTGAAAGACTTCCTACCCAGTCCAATATTCCCGTTGGTGACGAGGCAGGCAAGGAAAAGAAGAAAAAGAGTGAATTCAACTCCCTTGCGGACAGAGATAGCCTTAAGGATAAATTCCTTGATGCTATTATGGCGCACCGTATAAGATTGTTTGCCGCTATAATTCTGTCGTTGGTCGTAGTTGTTGTAGAGAATCTCAGATTTTTTGATATAAGCGTGCCGTTCCACCTCGGTTTTGAGGCAGACGGTGTCGTTATGGCGGTAATAGATCTCATATTTATTTTCTGTCTTGCTGCGCTTGCTATTCCGGAATGTGTAATATCATTTAAATGGATGGCGCTTGGCAAGGTAGTGCCGGAGATCTTCATTCCCATAGGGGCTCTTGTTGCAACTACCTATTACGCGGTAGTTTTTGTTGAGATGCCGATGGAATATCCTCTTTTTGGCTTTGCATTTTCACTGATAGTTATTTCATCGATCGTTGCATCGCTGATTAAGAAAAAGATTGATTTTGCTAATTTTAAAAGCATTGCTACTGCGAATGAAAAGTATATCGTAGACAGAAAAATGACGCGTTCGTTACCGGATGAAAATATGGCAACCGACGGTGCTGTTGAGGGATATAAATCCAAAACTGCGCGTATATTCCGCGCGTTGTTTATCACCGATTTCTTTAAAAGAAGCAGTAAGTGCTCTGAGAATTCAGCTCATATCGTAGTGCTTCTTGCATCCAACCTTGCCATTGCACTTATTTCCGGCACTGTTGCGTTCTTTGTTCTTGGAAGTCTTTATTTTGCAGTAATGACGTTTGCTGCCGTGTTTATGATAGGTATGCCTGTATTTTCAATATTGTCGCACAAAACTACGTTTATGCATGCAACAAAGTGTGCATCCGGTGAGAAGAGCACCTTTATCGGTGAGAGTGCGGTGTTTGATTACGCAGGTGTTGACGTTCTTAGCTTCAGTGATACCGAAGTTTTCACTGATGAGGACGTTAGTTTGCAGAGAATCATGCTCTATGGCAGAAACGATAATCTTGAGAAAGCGATGTACCAGATGTCGTCTGTTTTTGCCAGCGTAGGCGGCCCTCTTGCCAACATCTTTGCAAGTTCAATAGAGTATGCCGCTACTCCTGCCAAGAACGTTCGAATTGACGAGAACGGAATCGTTGCCGACGTTCACGGCAACCAGGTTCGTGCCGGTAATCTTGAGTATATGCTTAAGTGCGGTATCACCATTCCGGAGGATACAAGCAAGGACAATGCAACGCTTATGTCCACTAAGGTTATGTATGCTGCTGAAAACGGCGAGATATACGCAAAGTTCTATATAAGATACACTCTTTCCGAGGAGTTCACGATGATTATGCCCGCCCTCGTTGACGACGGTATAATTCCCCTCGTTTACACCAAGGATCCGAATGTTGACACCAAGCTTATGCGCAGCTTAACTGCCGGTGCAGATTCTATAAGAGTTTGTAAAAAGCTTGATGTTTATGATCCAAATGATAAGCTGCACGAGCGCGTTAGCGCAGGCCTTGTTACAACAGGCGATAAGCTGAATGTTATAAATATGCTTTCGCTTGCGAAAAAATACGCAAATTTCCATAAGGTTATGGCTGTTGTGGAAAAGCTTGCTATGGTGGTCGGCGCAGGTCTTGCAATCTCGCTTGCCTTTGCACGCAATATGATGTATCAGATACCCACTGCCTGCATTTCAGTATGGCAGATCGCCTGGTGCATTGCATTCATAGTGATGAGCAAGCGCTCAATTAAATCAAATGTAGATTATACAAAGCGGGATTGAATAAAATCAATCCCTATTTGTTAGTTTCAAAAGGGTTAATTAGTAATGAAATTATCAGAAATTAAAAATATTTCAAGTGTCTTGAAGTCTATTGAAAAGCCGGGAAGATATATCGGTGGTGAATATAACAGAATTATAAAAGATCCGTGCAAGGTAAAGTGTAGATTCGGATTCTGTTTTCCTGACACGTACGAGATAGGTATGTCAAATCTCGGTGTCCGTATTCTTTATGACGTATTGAACAAGGATGAGGACGTTTGGTGCGAGCGCGTTTACGCGCCCTGGACTGATATGAAGGAGAAAATGGAGCAGTACTCCATTCCCCTTACCGCGCAGGAAAGTGGAGACGAGCTTTGTGCGTTTGACCTTCTCGGCTTCTCTCTTCAGTATGAGCTTTGCTATACCACTGCGCTTCAGATGCTCCGCCTTGCAGGTATTCCTATATACTCTAAGGATAGGGGAGAGGATATTCCCATTATAATCGGTGGCGGTCCTTGTGCATATAACTCTGAGCCTATTGCCGATTTCTTCGATCTTATAAACGTTGGTGAGGGTGAAGAGGTTTTACTTGAGATCTGTCACCTTTACATCGAAATGAAGGAAAATGGCACCTATAACCGCCGTGATTTCCTTCGCGCGGCTTCTCATATCGAGGGTGTTTATATCCCCTCGCTTTACAAGGTTGAATATAATGAGGATGGCACAATAAAGCTCCACGAGCCTATGTATGCTGATGTTCCTAAGAAGGTAAAGAAACGTATAATCGAAAATCTTGATACCGTTTCTTACCCTGAGAAACTTGTTATGCCTTATATTGAAACGGTTCACGATAGAATTGTTCTTGAGGTGTATCGCGGCTGTATCAGAGGCTGTCGTTTCTGTCAGGCGGGAATGGTTTACCGTCCTGTGCGCGAAAAAACTCCCGAAACGCTTAATAGGGAAGCGCAGTGTCTTTACGACAACACCGGGTATGACGAAATATCCCTTATATCTCTTTCTATCAGTGACTATTCAAGACTCGCTGAGCTTACAGACACGCTTCTTTCCTGGACTGATGAAGCGCACGTAAGCCTCTCGCTTCCTTCTCTTCGAATAGACAGCTTCTCCGAAGAGCTTATGAAGAAGGTTTCTTCTGTAAGAACGGGCGGAATCACCTTTGCCCCCGAGGCGGGAACTCAAAGGCTTCGTGACGTTATAAACAAGAACGTTACAGAAGAGGATCTTATGAGATCTGTCGGCATAGCCTTCAAGGGGGGTAAGAGCAACGTAAAGCTTTACTTTATGAACGGTCTTCCCACCGAAACTCTTGATGATATAAAGGGAATTTCCGATCTTGCCTCTGCTGTTATCGGCCAGTATTTCAAAATTCCTAAGCCGGAGCGCCCCCGCGGTATCGGTGTAACCATAAGTGTTTCTTGCTTTGTTCCCAAGCCTTTTACGCCCTTCCAGTGGGAAAAACAGGATTCGTACGAAACCTTGATGGAAAAACAGGATTATCTTAAGTCCTGCATTAATGACAGAAGGATCAGATATACATACCACGATGCAAAAACATCCTTCCTTGAGGCTGTTTTTGCAAGAGGCGACCGTCGCCTCGCCCCCGCTATCGCGCTTGCTGTTGAGGAAGGCATGATCTTTGACGCGTGGGAAGAGTATTTCGATTACGATAAGTGGATGGATATATTCAACCGCGCAGGCGTAGATCCCTATTTCTATACAACACGCGGATTTGGAATTGATGAGATCCTTCCTTGGGATGTGATCGACTGCGGCGTAACCAAGGAGTTCCTCCTTCGCGAAAGAAATAACGCTTATAACGAGAAAACAACACCATCATGCGCTGAAAAATGCTCAGGTTGCGGTGCAAATAAGCTTGGCAACATGAACAAGTGGTGTCCCGGTTGTTCACAGAAAGGAGAATAAGGATGAATAATAATACACCTATAAATCTCCGAATTAAATTTAAAAAGGTTGGAATGCTTCAGTACGTTTCTCACCTCGATCTTGTTAGAACGATGAGCAAGATCGTTGTAAGAGCAAAATTGCCGCTTTGGTACACCGAGGGATTCAACCCTAAGCCTAAAATGGTATTCGCTGCCCCTTTGTCTATAGGAACAGAGAGCTACGTTGAGTTTATGGATCTTAGGTTGTCTGAAAAGATCGATCCTGCGGTGGCAATAAAATCGCTTAACGATAACCTCACAGATGAGCTTGTTGTTCTTGATGCCTACTATCCCGAAACCAAGCACACAGATCTTAAGTGGCTTGGATATACAATTACCCTTAACGTTCATAGTGCGAGCGAAGAGCTTGCCGAAGCGTGCAAGCGTGCGTTTGACAAAGAGCAGGTTCTTGTAAAGAAAAAGGAGAGGATCGGCGGTAAGGAAGTGGATATCAAGCCCCTTATTAAATCTATCGATTCTAAGTTCTGTGATAATAAGGTCGTTCTTGAATGTGTTTTGTGTGCTGATGCCTCATCGTTCTTGAACCCTGAATACGTTGTAAAGCATCTTCGTGAGTCTGCACTTGTCCTCACGGCAGAGAATATTATGAGCGAAAGCTATACGATCGTTCGCCATTCCGCATATCGCGATGATTTGAGCGAGTTTGTTTAAAGAATACTGTCTATATTAATACCGGCAAGCCGTCTGATATGCTTAAGTGAGCTTATCAGGCGGCTTTTTACAGCAACAAAGGAAGTTTGATCCTCGGCTTCCAGTGTTCCGATAAGCTCAGCAAAGGCATCTGTTACGCTTGTCAGGTCCTCGTGATTAACTGTAAGGCTTATATACGTCATCTTGCTCTCGAACTCGCTGCATATTTTCTCGTATGTTTCTTTAAGGTTCACCTCGTTATCGTCAGTGTTTTCGGTCTTTTCTATAACGTCGTCTATGATGGCGGTGAGTGAAAGCGAATTAGCAACAACGAATGTCAGCGAGCATAAAAGCAATATTACGGCAATGTTTACAGCTTTCATTTCTTTTTCTCCTTTTTTATTATGTTAAATCCTCCGTTGTCATTAACCGTCATAAGAAAAACGTCGCCCGGGGATAAATTTTTTGCTTTTAGTGTTTCGTTGGCGGCGGTTTTTATATCTGCGTTTTCTTTTTCTTCTACGGTGCAGTAATCTCCGTCAAGTATAACCGAGTGCGCCATAACCCCGCTGTCCTTCTTTATTATTGATATTTTTCCGCTTTGTTCAACAAGCGCATATTCTATGTCCGTAATATCGCAAACTCCCTGCGAACGCATCTCGGCTAAAAATTCATTGATCGTTATCCTGTTTTTCATCAAGGAATCCTGCTTAATCTTTCCTTTATATATTATATAGGAAGGCTCGCCTTCGATCTTCTTTTTTATGAAGTTGCTTTTTGTTTTGATAAAGGAGATTAGTATTTCGAGGGAGAGAAGAAATATGATCGGAATTATAGCGTTCAGCAAGGGCAGGTCGGGGTCGTCTATCGGTATCGCGGCGATCTCTGATATTAAAAGTGCGCCCACAAGCTCGGTAACGTCAAGTTCTCCTATTTCGCGCTTTCCCATCATTTTCATCGTTATCATCAGCAAAATATAAATTATCAGTGTGCGTGCAAAAATAGATATCATAAAGCGAAAGTGCCCCCGTGTAAAATTATTTTTTGTCTGTATTTAAAGTGTTTTATAAAAAAATAAAAAAATTCAAAAAAATACAAAAAAAGTATTGACAATTAGAAATTTGTTTGTTATAATGTAAAAGCTACTCTCGAAAAGCAGATAACAATACGGTTCATCTGAAGCATTCGGGAAGGCACTTGATCATTGAAAATTGAACAACAAAAGATTTTTTATAGCACTGAAAGTGCAAAAGATCTCGTTAAAACACAAGAGTAATACTCAAAAAGTAAAGTAAAGCTAAGATAAATAGCTCTAAGAAGATGTTAACTCGGGGCGACCTGAGATAATATACAATTTTTTAGAGAGTTTGATCCTGGCTCAGGATTAACGCTGGCGGCGTGCATAACACATTCAAGTCGAACGGAATGAGTTGCTTCGGGAACTTATTTAGTGGCGGACGGGTGAGTAACGCGTGAGCAATCTGCCCTTGGGTACGGAATAACAACCGGAAACAGTTGCTAATACCGTATGAAATGGCAATGTCGCATGACATAACCATCAAAGATTCATCGCCCAAGGATGAGCT
>JAZLCY010000014.1:0-14018 GCA_045614485.1 Eubacteriales bacterium | reverse complement strand
GCTCTTATGAGAACGATCCCCGGTATGACGGTTATCAATCCTGCCGATGCAGACGAGGCATTCCTCGCAGTTGAGGCGGCAATAAATACCGATGGACCTATGTACCTCCGATTCGGCAGATTCGCAGTTCCTTACGTAACCCGTGAGGTTGAAGGATATAAGTTCGAGCTTGGCAAGGGTGTTATTATGCGCGAGGGTGCGGACGTTACTATTGCCGCAACCGGATTTATGGTTCATCTTGCTATGGAGGCGGCTGAGAAGCTTCAGGAAAAGGGTATCAGCGCTGAGGTTCTGAATATACATACTATCAAGCCTCTTGATACGGAGCTTATCACCTCTTCCGCAAAAAAGACCGGCGCTGTTGTAACCGCGGAGGAGCACAGCATTATCGGTGGCTTCGGCGCGGCAGTATGCGAGGCACTTTCCGAAACCTATCCCGTTCCCGTAATGAGAGTGGGTGTTGAGGATAAATTTGGTAAGAGCGGAAAGGTTCCGCCGCTTCTTGAGGAGTACGGTCTTACCGCGGATAATATCGTTGCAAAGGCTCTTAAGGCCATTTCAATGAAAAAGTAATTTTAAAGTGCGTAATACGAGCGAGGGAAACCAACCCCTCGCTCTTTTTTTATAAACTTGGCACCGCTTTTTGTTCATTGTGCGAAAAAATCAAAAAAAATGAAAAAGGTTCTTTACAAAGTAAAGATTATGTTGTAGAA
This sequence comes from Eubacteriales bacterium, assembly GCA_045614485.1. Taxonomy (GTDB): domain Bacteria; phylum Bacillota; class Clostridia; order Oscillospirales; family CAG-272; genus UBA1740. The sequence goes on along the minus strand of JAZLCY010000014.1, from coordinate 13,305 downwards.
TATAAGAGATAAAATATTTATATAGCGAGGGGTCAGGAATATGAAGAGAATTCTCTTAAAGCTCTCCGGTGAGGCTCTTTCCCAAGGGGCTGACGGCATCTACAATAACGAGTTCGTTGATTCGGTTGCAAAGGTGCTCGTTGATGCAAAAAATATGGGATATGAAATTGCGATCGTCCTTGGCGCAGGTAATATCTGGCGCGGTAGACAGGGTGGAGAAATGGATAGGCAGGCGGCTGACAGAATGGGTATGCTTGCAACCGTTATCAATTCTATCTGCATGAAGGATGCGATCGAAAGGGCCGGCTCTTCCGCCGCTGTAATGACTTCTGTGCCTATGGCACCGATGGCGGAGGTTTACAGTGCGGAGTTGGCAAAGCAGTATCTTAGCGAGGGTAAGATCGTTGTCTTTGGATGCGGTCTTGGTATTCCGTTCCTTTCTACCGACACCACCGGTGCGGTAAGAGCTGCGGAGATCGAAGCTGATGCGATGTTTATGGCTAAGAACGTTGATTACATATATACCGCAGATCCCAGGATCGATCCCAATGCTAAAAAGCTTGAGGTAGTTAAGGCATCCGAGGTTCTTGCAATGAACCTTAAGGCGCTTGATGCTACCGCAACGGCATTCTGCCTTTCAACAGGAATGCCTATTCACGTTTTCGGCCTTAAGAATCCTGAGGATATTCTCAAGGCAATTTCCGGCGAGAGCGTCGGCACTGTAGTTACACCCGAATAATAAAAAACACAACATACATAAGGAGAAATTAAAATGAAACTCGACACTAAAGAATTTGAAATAAAGATGCAGAAGAGCGTTGCCTCTTACACCGAGAACCTTTCCACTATCAGAGCGGGCAGAGCAAATCCTGACGTTCTTAAGAAGATCAACGTTGATTACTACGGCTCTCCCACAGCTATCTCCGCAATCGCAGAGATCAAGGTTGCTGATGCGCGCACGATCGTTATCACCGCTTGGGATAAGTCTGCTATGAAGGGTATCGAGAAGGCAATTCTTACCTCCGATCTCGGTATCAACCCTCAGAACGACGGTTCTTGCATCCGTCTTTCCTTCCCCCCTACAACCGAGGAGCGCCGTCGCGAGCTCTCCAAGCAGATCGCAAAGATGGGTGAGGACGCAAAGGTTGCTATCCGTAACATTCGCCGTGATGCAAACGATAAGGTAAAGGCTATGAAGAAGAACTCCGAGATGACAGAGGACGAGGCTAAGACCTCGGATAAGAACGTACAGGATCTTACCGATAAGTTCATCAAGGAGATCGATAACATCACTGCAAGCAAGACCAAGGAAATCATGGAAATCTGATTTTTTGGAGGCAGGCTGTGGCTTTTTTCAGAAAATGTAAGGATATTATGACCGACGAGCGCCTTGATTCCGTTGCCATTATAATGGACGGTAACGGCAGATGGGCGAACCTGCGCGGACTTTTGCGTACAGAGGGGCATAAAGCCGGCGCTAAAAGAATTGAGCCCGTGCTTGAAACCTTCCGTCGCATTGGTGTTCACTATGTAACCGTTTATGCGTTTTCAACTGAAAATTGGAAGCGCCCTAAAAACGAGGTGGATGCCATTATGCGCCTTGTTCACAAGTATCTTATCGAGGTGGTTGTGAAAAGGATCGAAACAGATAAGAACTTCTGTGTAAGATTTCTCGGTGATCTTTCCGTTATCCCCGAGCCCCTTCGCTCCACCTGTATTGAGGTTGAGAATATGGCAAAGGATAAGGATTTTGTGTGCAACATTGCCCTTAATTACGGTGGCAGGGATGAGATAGTTCATGCCGCTAATGCCGCAATTCAGGATGGACACACGACTCTGACCGAAGAAATTCTTGCAAAATATATGTACACGGGCAATACGCCCGACCCCGATCTCATTATACGCACCGGCGGTGATTTCAGAGTATCAAACTTCCTTCTTTGGCAGGGCGCATATTCTGAGTACGTTATTCTTAAAACACTCTGGCCGGATTTCGGAGATAGAGAGATCATGCGTGCCGTAAAGGCATTTTATAAGAGAAACCGTCGCTTCGGCGGTGTCGGCACAACTGCCGGTAAAGACAAAGGAAAGAAGTGAAGTAGTTGAAAACAAGAATGATAACGGGAATGGCGATCTTTGCCGTTGGCGTCCCGCTTTTGATATTCTCAAACCTGTTTATATTCCCGATCGCTGCGGGAATTCTCGCCCTGATTGCTATGAGCGAGATCATTGCTATGCAAAAATTTAAGAAAAGGGTAGGTATAGTTGTACCCACTTATATTCTTGCGTTTGCAATTCCGTTCTGCATGTGGTTTTTCAAGAATGACATAAAGAACTATCTTAACGTTATTGCGGTAGTTGTATTTATGTTCCTGCTGTATCTGTTTGCCTATGCCGTTATTAAAAAGGGCGCGGTAAAGTTCAGCTCGATTGCATTGCATTTCACCGCATTTGCATACGTTACGGTAGGATTTACAGCAATTCCGATGATCCGCCACGTTGATGAGAACGGCTTTTGGTATGTATTGATAATCTTCATTTCAAGCTGTGTTTGTGATATTGCCGCTTATTTTGTGGGTATGGCAATCGGCAAGCACAAGCTTATTCCCACGGTCAGCCCGAAGAAAACTATCGAGGGTGCTGTTGGTGGCACTTTCTTCAGTGTGATCTGTGTTGTGGGCTTCGGTGTGCTTGTTCACTTCGTAGCGCACGTGAACGTCAGATATCTCTGGCTTGCCGCTATGGCATTTGTTCTTGCGATCGTGTCGCAGTTTGGCGATCTTATTGCATCGCTTATGAAAAGAGAATATGGAATCAAGGATTTCGGAAAGTGTTTCCCCGGCCACGGCGGAGTTATGGATAGAACAGACTCTACCATAGCAGTAGCTCCCGTTCTCCTTGCTATGATTTTGATTCTTCCCCCGTTTTGTGCATAATGCTTTAAAAACCGCCCGTTTGGGCGGTTTTTAAAACCAAGAGAGGACTAATATGAAAAGGATTTCTGTGCTTGGCGCAACCGGTTCGGTCGGTCAGCAAGCGCTTGACGTTGCGGCATCAAGAGGATATAAGGTAGACTTCTTGAGTGCAAGGCAGGACGTTGCTTCTATGGAGAGTGCCTGCCGCCGGTTTATGCCGTCCTGCGTTGCTATGTCAGATGAGCGCGCTGCAAAAGAATTGAAGATCGCCCTTAAAGATACGGATATATGCGTTCTTTCGGGTGATAATGGAATTATAGAGGGTATAAAAAGCTCGCAATCCGAGGTCGTTGTAAATTCGATCATAGGAGAGGCAGGGCTTTTGCCAACCCTTGCTGTTATTGATTCGGGCAAAAGGCTCGCCCTTGCAAACAAGGAGTCCCTTGTTATTGCGGGTAAGGTCGTTATGGCTCGCGCTAAGGAAAAGGGAGTGGAGATAATTCCTGTTGACAGTGAGCATTCTGCAATATTTCAGTCGCTTGCATCGGGCAAGCACTCCGAAATAAAAAGAATACTTCTTACCGCATCCGGTGGCCCTTTCTACGGTATGACGAAGGAGCAGCTTAAGGGTGTAACTCTTGAGGATACCCTTGCACACCCCACCTGGAAGATGGGAAAGAAAATTACAGTAGACTCTGCCACCCTTATGAATAAGGGCTTTGAGGTTATTGAGGCGGCGCACCTTTTCGGTGTCGGCGCTGATCAGATCAAGGTGCTCGTTCACCGTGAAAGCATACTTCATTCGGCAGTGGAATATATTGATAACACCGTCATTGGCGAAATGTCCGTTCCGGATATGCGCATGTGCGTTCAGTATGCCGTTGATTATCCCACAAGGTGCGCAACCTCGTCCGCGGAGCTTGATCTGTTGTCGGTTGGCTCGCTCACCTTCCGTGAGGTGGACGGCGATGCGTTCGGTCTTTTGCCTCTTGCATACCGCGCTCTTGATATGGGCGGCTCTATGCCCGCTATTCTGAACGCGGCAGACGAGGTTGCTGTCGCAGCCTTCCTTAGCGGTAAGATCTCCTTCACCGAGATCACCGAAACTGTAAGCGCCACGTTTGAGCGCCTTGCAGGTGCAAAGGGAGAAACGGTAGAGGAATTTATAGCCTTTGACCGTGAGGCAAGAAGGATTGCCGAAGAAATAGTTTCACACAGATAAAGAGGAGAAAAAATTGACTAAGGAAACCATTTTTACAATACTGATAGCAGTATCGGTATTCGGATTTCTTATTTTAATACACGAGCTCGGTCATTTCATCTCTGCGCGTATCTTTAAAGTCAAGATAAACGAGTTTTCAATAGGTATGGGCCCGAGGCTCATGTACTTTGATTCCAAAAAGTCGGGAACACGATATTCGGTTGCAATATTCCCCTTCGGTGGATTCGTCGCAATGGAGGGAGAAAACGGGGATGAGGAATCAGACTCAAGCAAGAAAGATAACCTCACCGATGCTACCTTGGCAATAGAGGTAGAAAACCAATCGCAGCCCGAAAGCAAAAAAACAACTCCGGCTTCCGACCCTGCAAGATTCGATCAGAAACCGGCTTGGCAAAGGCTTATCATAACAGCCGCCGGCGCTATTGTTAATATCGTTGCCGGATTTCTTATAATGACGGTTGTCTGCACCTTTGGTGCAATGCCTTCAACCACCGTTAAAAGCTTTGAAAACAAAGACGGCGAGCTTTATAAAGAAACAATGAAGCTTGATATTTCGGTAGCTGATTCGGGTATTCAGCCGGGAGATAAGATAATTTCGATCGACGGTAAGCGCGTGAAGATCTATGATGAATTGACCTACGAGATAATGCGCCGTGGAACTGAGCCTGTTGAAGTTGTTATAGAACGTGGCGGAGAAAGACAAACCTTGACCGTTACCTTCCCGACTGTAGAAAGTCAGGGGACGGTTTGCGGTACTTTTGATTTCACTACGGAAAACGTCAAGAAAAATCCTATCAGCATTATCAGATATTCGTTCAGAAACTCGGTTATGTATATCAGGGTTGTGTGGGAATCCCTCTTTGACCTTATAAGTGGCAGATATTCGTTCTCTGCGCTGTCCGGCCCTGTCGGAATATCGAGTGAGATCGGTGCAGCGGCAAGACTTGGTATATTACCGCTTTTGTATATGGTCGTTGTGATCAGTATAAATCTCGGCGTTATGAACCTGTTGCCTGTTCCTGCGCTTGACGGCGGCAGAATTATAACGATTTTAATTGAAATCGTAACACGTAAGAAAATTCCCGCAAAGGTAGAAAGAATAATCAACGGCGTAGGACTTGTGGCGCTTCTTACCCTGTCCGCCGTTGTGCTTGTAAAAGATATAATACAGCTCATCATATAGCTGTGGAAGGGACGATAAAATGGAATATAGCCTTATAAGAAGAAAAACAAGGGAAATATCTGTAGGCAACGTAAAGATAGGTGGAACTGCACCTATTTCTATACAGTCAATGACAAATACGGATACTCATAACGTTGAAGCCACTATTGCTCAGATAAAGGCGCTTGAGGCTGCAGGTTGTGATATTGTAAGGCTTGCTGTAGCTGATATTGCCGCCGCCTCGACCTTTTCGGCTATAAAGGCCGCAGGTGTTAAGATCCCCCTTGTTGCAGATATCCATTTTGATTATAAGATCGCCCTTGCCGCTATTGATGCAGGTGCTGATAAAATAAGAATAAACCCGGGTAATATAGGCAGTCGCGAGAACACCGAGGCTGTCGTTCGCGCCTGTAAAGAAAAAGGCATTCCGATAAGGATCGGTGTTAACTCCGGCTCTGTTGAAAGATCCCTGCTCGAAAAGTACGGCTCTCCTTGTGCTGAGGCACTTGTTGAGAGCGCGCTTTATCACGTCAGAATACTTGAAGAGCTTGATTTTTACGATATTGCAATATCGGTAAAGGCATCCGACGTATCAACCATGATCGCCGCTAACAGGATGCTTGCCGAAAGATGCGATTATCCCATTCACCTCGGTGTGACCGAGGCGGGTGCGCGTCGCCGTGCTATAGTAAAGAGCAGTGTAGGTATCGGCTCTCTTCTCTCAGCAGGCATCGGAGATACCCTTCGTGTGTCCCTTACGGAAGATCCCGTTGAGGAGATATATGCCGCTCGCGAGATACTCTCGGCGCTTGATCTCACTAAGGAGCGAGGTATGGATATCGTTTCCTGTCCTACCTGTGGCAGAACGAAGATCGACCTCATCTCGCTTGTTTCTGAATTTGAGGAAAGAGTGAAGCGCGAGGGCCTTGACAGAATTGATATAAAGGTGGCTCTTATGGGCTGTGCCGTAAATGGCCCCGGAGAAGCAAGAGAGGCTGATATCGGTATCGCCGGTGGCAAGGGAGAGGCACTTCTTTTCAAAAAAGGCGAGATCATCAGAAAAATCAAGGAAGATCGTCTTATGGACGAGCTTATTAACGAAATAAAGTCAATGAACGGTATTGAGTAATGGCACAAACAAAAGGATTTTTTGACGTATTTACAAAATATAAGCCCACGTCCGAAAAGCGTGATCTTTTGGAGAGGGCGCACAGTGCGTCGTTTAAATACATAAAAGACCCCATGCGCGTTGAGGTGGAGCTTCACTTTAATTCGCACGAGGATGCGGATCTTATATACGATATAGAAAACGATTGCCGTCAGCTTTATTCGGCAGAGTCGTTTAAGATACTTCCGCATTTCCCACCCAGTGAATTTAATATTGACAGATTTGATGAGATAGCTGCTGAGGCGGCGCTTTGCGGCGCAGTAACCAACGGCTTTTTCTCTAATGCCGATTATAAGGATGACGGTGAGGTTATCACCGCATCTCTTCCTTTCTCGATGTTCGGTGTTGACTTTGTTAAATCGGCAGATACCGAGAAGATACTCGAAAATATATTGAAGAGCAGATACGGCGTCGACAGGCGCATTAAGATAGAGTCCGGCAGCAATGCCCGGGAGTATGAAGCCAGCTGGGAAAAGAAGCGCAAGCAGATGCTCATAGATGCTGAGAAGAGCAGTCGCGAGGCATACGCGCGCGAGCGCGAAGCAAGGCTCAAAGAGGAAGAGGATCGCAAAAGAGAGAGTGATCCCACCTATGACTTTGAGAAAAAGGCAGGAATCTCGGGTACAACCGGCGTTAATAAAACGATCAGCGAAACCGAGTTCATTATGGGAAGTACACACTATGTGTGCGATGATGCTGAGCTCATCTACGGCGAGGACTTCAATATAAACACTCCTATGCCTATTGCAGACGTTGAGCGCGCAGGCTCTGAGAGCCGCGTTTATCTTGGCACTGTTTTCTCGGTTGAAAGCAAGGAGTCAAGAAACGGCGATAGAGTAAACCTTACCATCGGTATATCAGACGGTTCGTCGGGTATCTATATAAGAAAATCCTTGCAAAGCGAGGAAATGGCTTGGGTAAAGGGTGTAAAATCCGGCGTTCACGTTGCCGTTTACGGCAGAATGATGAGGGACAAGTTTGATAACGAGCCCTTCATCTCCATTCGCGGTATCAAAAAGATAAAGATCAAGGAAAGAATGGACAATGCTCCCGAAAAGCGTGTAGAGCTCCACCTCCACTCCAATATGTCGCAGATGGATGCGCTTATCACTCCACAACAGATCGTCAGCACTGCGATCAGGTGGGGACACAAGGCGATCGCCGTAACCGACCACGGAAACGTGCAGGCATTCCCCGAGGTTATGCTCGCGCTCGAAAAATCGGGATCAGACCTTAAGATACTCTACGGTATTGAGGCATACTTTGTAAACGATAATGCAAGATGTATGTTCGGCGGCAATTATCCTGCGTTTGATGATGAGATCGTTGTTTTCGATATAGAAACCACCGGCCTTTCAAACAGAACAGCCAAGATAATTGAGATCGGTGCCGTAAAAATAAAGGCAGGCAAGATCATAGACGAGATGGATATTTTCGTTGACCCTTGCGAGCCTATCCCGGCTGAGATAACCGAGCTTACTTCGATAACCGACGATATGGTAAAGGGCGCACCCAAGGAAAGAGAAGCGCTTGAAAAGTTCTTTGCATTCACCGGCAACTGTATGCTCATCGCACATAATGCAAACTTTGACGTTGGCTTTATTCGCGTTGCGGCGCAAAGGCAGGAAATGCCCTTCACTAACAGCTTCCTTGATACCGTCGGTCTTTCTAAATACGTTAACCGCGAGCTTAAAAATCATAAGCTCGATACGATAGCAAAGGCGTATAAGCTTGATGATTTTCATCATCACAGAGCGTCGGACGACGCGCGCGTTCTTGCCGAAATATTCTTTGTTATGCAGTCCCGTCTGCGTGAGGAGGGTATCGGCAGCTTTGAGGAAATGCTTGAGCGAATGAGCGAGAGCACCGACCCCCTTAAGCTTCGCCCGTATCATATGATAATATTTGCGAAAACAAGGGCCGGCCTTAAAAACCTCTATAAGCTTATTTCGTACAGCTATCTCGATTATTACAAGCGATTCCCGAGAATACCCAAGTCCTTGCTTGAAGAACACAGAGAGGGGCTTATCATAGGCTCTGCGTGTGAGGCGGGAGAGCTTTTCACCGCTATTCTTGACGGTAGAACGGATCAGGAAATAGAGGAGATAGCATCATTTTACGATTATCTTGAAATACAGCCCACCAGTAACAACTACTTCCTTATCCGTGACGGCAAGCTGAAGGATGAAGAGGCGATTCGCGATATCAATAGGCAGATATATGCTCTCGGCAAAAAGCTCGGCAAACCTGTTTGCGCAACTTGTGACGCTCACTTTCTTAATAAGGAGGATGAGATATACAGGAGCATTATTCAGGCGGGAATGAAGTACTCGGATGCAGACGAAGCATGTCCGATATACCTTCGCACCACTGATGAGATGCTCGCCGAATTCTCATATTTCGGTGACGAGATCGCTCGCGAGATCGTTATTGAAAACCCAAACAAAATAGCCGACAGTATAGATAAAATACGTCCTATTCCCGAGGGAAGATATGACCCCATAGTTCCCGGTGCAGAGGAAGAGCTTACCGAGTCCTGCTGGCGCAGGGCACACGATTGGTATGGCGAAAATCTTCCGGAAATAGTAGAAAAGCGACTTTCCAAGGAGCTTGACTCTATTATAAAGAACAACTTTGCCGGCCTTTATATGATTTCGGTTAAGCTCGTTGCTTATTCCGAAAAGCTCGGCTATCTCGTTGGTTCTCGTGGATCGGTCGGCTCATCTCTCGTTGCAACAATGTCGGGTATATCTGAGGTTAACCCCCTTCCGCCCCATTACAGGTGCCTGAAGTGTAAGCACAGTGAGTTCTTTACTGACGGCTCGGTGGGTTCGGGATTTGACCTTCCCGATAAGGCGTGTCCCGTATGTGGCGAGATAATGTATCAGGACGGCCAGGACATCCCGTTCGAAACCTTCCTTGGATTCAAGGGTGATAAGTCTCCCGATATAGACCTTAACTTTTCGGGCGACGTTCAGGGTAGAGTTCATAAATACACCGAGGAGCTCTTTGGTGAGGGCCACGTTTACCGTGCAGGAACTATCGGTACTCTTGCAGATAAAACCGCTTGGGGATATATCAGCAAGTACCTTGAGGAAAGAAAAATAAAGATACCAAAGGCCGAAATAGCTCATATGGTAACCAAGCTTGTTGGTATCAAGAGAACAACAGGTCAGCATCCCGGCGGGATTATAGTTGTACCTAAGGAGTACGATATCTACGATTTCACCCCCGTGCAGCACCCGGCAGACGACCCGAATTCAGATATAATAACAACGCACTTCCAGTTCTCGTATCTTCACGATACGATACTTAAGCTTGATGAGCTTGGCCACGATATGCCCACCAAGTATAAGATGCTCGAAAAATATACCAACACCAGCGTTCTTGACGTTAAGATGAACGATAGGTCGGTATATGAGCTCTTTGAATCAACCGCGCCCCTTGGCATTAAGCCTGAGGATATTGGCGGTTGTAAGCTCGGTACGTACGGCATTCCCGAGATGGGAACAAGGTTCATTCAGCAGGTTCTTATCGATGCCCAGCCCAAAACCTTTGCCGACCTTCTTCAGATCTCGGGTCTTACTCACGGAACTGACGTTTGGCTTGGCAACGCGCAGGAGCTTATCAAGCAGGGCACCTGCACGATTTCCGAGGTTGTGGGCACGCGAGACGGTATCATGCTTTACCTTATCCAGAAGGGACTTGACGACTCTACCGCCTTCAAAATAATGGAGTCGGTAAGAAAGGGTAAGGGCTTAACTCCCGATTGGGAGAAAACAATGCTTGATCACGGAGTGCCGGAGTGGTATATCTGGTCATGTAAAAAGATCAAGTACATGTTCCCCAAGGCACACGCGGCGGCATACGATATGTCTGCGATCCGCCTTGGATGGTACAAAATATATTATCCTATGGAGTTTTATGCCGCCTTCTTCACCGTTGCGCCCGCAGGCTTTGATGCCGAGATCGTAAACGGCGGATACGTTGGTGTAAACCATGCTATAAAGGATCTTGAGGAACGTGAAAACAAGGGTGAGGTAACTCAGAAGGATAAGGAACTTCTTGCCACGCTCTACCTTGTCCGCGAAGCAATGGCAAGGGGCGTTCAGTTCCTTAACGTTGACCTTATGAAGTCTGATGCAAAGGCTTTCCTTCCCGAGAACGGAAAGATAAGAATGCCCTTCAATTCTCTTGGCGGCCTTGGAGACGGTGCGGCAGAGAAGATTATTAAGGCAAGGGATAACTTTAGTATCTATTCCGTCGAGGATCTCAGAGAGCGCTCGGGTGTATCCAAAACCGTAATTGAGGTTTTGCGCCGCAACCACGTTCTTGACGGCCTTAGTGAAACCAATCAGTTCACACTCTTCTAAAAAAAGTTACACGGACTGCCACTTATACAATGTGGCAGTCCTAAAATGTAAATATTAATTTACAAACAAAAGCAGCAAAAGTATTATTGCGCATTCCTTGTCTCCCTCTTTGGAGAATAATAGGAACATAGCAATACCTATAAGTAGGAGTTCTTCCTTGCCAATCTTGAATTTATCAAGCGAGAGAATGGAACTTAATGACCCCGGTAAGAGTCCTTTCAGCCCTATTCTTCCAATTAGACCGCCGAATGCGCCGCCGTTCTCTACGTCGGCAGATGCCGGTGCGATTTCCTCTTCATTTGGTTTCGGCATATCGACGGGGGATATTTTCTTTTCGCCAACTGCGCAAGATACAGTGTTTTTGTTTTCGTTTGGATCTGTTCCGAATGCTATCCCGTCATAGTTTTGCGGAATGCTTACCCCGATGTTATCGTCTACGTAATTTCTTGTGTACATTATTTAGACCTCATCACCTCTAAGATTTCCGCGATGGTAACAAACGATTCGATAGCCTTCTTTCTCTCGTCTGATATGTAAGGCTTGAGTGCATCAAGCAGCTCTGTTCGTTTTGATTTTGCCTTTTGCGGTATTTGAGCGGAAGCAGGGATCTCATTATCTATGCTTTGAGCCTGTTCGATCGGTACGGTTTCTATACTTTCTTTTTCACTCTCGCCTGCGGCAAGGCTTTTTATCTCGTCAAGCAGCTTTGGATTTTCCATGATTATGTTTATTACCTTGGAAATGTCTACCTCAGCCATAAGTTACCTCTTCTCCTTATACGTGTTTAATAGTCGCATTGCGTCAAGCATGTTGATCTTCACGTCCCCGCGCAGTATTTCGCGCATCTTATCAAGTTCCTCGTGCTTTGGTTGGTTTGATTTCAGGTTGTAGCCGTTGCTTTTGGCAATAGCGCAGATTCCCTGCCACATTTCACTGTCCGGCAGGCTTGCGATCTTCTTCAGCTCTTCTTTATTCAGCTTCATATCTTCTCCTTTCGGCATATCCTTAGTCTTATATTATTCGGAGCGGGAAGATGTGTGATAGCTTTTTTGGAGTTTTTATGAAATGTCTTGTTTTTTCTGATACTCACGGCTCTTCTGCCGTAATGAAAAAAGCGCTCAGGCTTCACCCCGATGCCGAGGTCGTATTCTTTCTCGGCGATGGGCTGAATGATGCCGATAAGGTTGCCATAGATCATCCTGATAAGGCTTGGATAGCCGTGCGCGGCAACTGTGACTATTCGGCTATCTTCAAGGATAGAGAAACGCTCAAGGTTGAGTCTATCACCCTTGGCGGTCATAAAATAGTTTTAACGCATGGGGATCTTTATTGCGTTAAATATACAATGGGTGTAATAAAAGGACTCGCAGCTCGCGAGGGAGCGGATATAATGCTCTTTGGCCACACCCACGATCCCTTGGAGCAGTACGTTTCGGATCTAGACCATCCTTTTTACCTTTTCAACCCCGGCACTGCGTCCGGGCATAAGGGTAGCTACGGAATCATAAATATAACCGATTCCGGCGTTCTTCTGTCTCACGGATACGGTGATTGACCTGTCGGTACTTGCTTTTTTATTTTTAATATGGTAAAATAAATTTTAGATATCTTTTCGGCTTGGCCGGGAAAGGAGAGAATATGACGGAATTACGTGATGCAATAGCTAAAAATATCTGCAATTTGCGAACCGAAGCGGGAATGACTCAGGCGGCGCTTGCCGAGGTTTTGAATTATTCCGACAAGGCTGTTTCAAAGTGGGAACGTGCCGAGAGTGTTCCGGACGTATTTATGCTCAAAAGAATAGCCGAGTATTTCGGTGTAACGATAGATTATCTTCTTGAATCCGAGCATACCGAAAAGGTTGAAGAGGCTGTAAAGGGGAGCATAAAGAAAAGGTCAAGGCGCAACAAAACCATAATATCTCTTCTTGCAGGATGCTGTTGCTGGTTTGTTGCCACGGTAGCCTTCGTTGCTCTTCATATGTTCGGGGTAAATTTCCCCGAGTGGCTCTCTTTCATTTATGCATTGCCCGTATTCTGTGTAGTAAATCTTGTATTTAATTCGATATGGGGGCTCTCTAAGATAAATTATCTTATCATAAGCGTACTCATATGGACTCTTATACTGTCGATATATCTTACCGCACTGTCTGTGTTTAATAATAATGATTTTTGGGCATTCTTCCTTATTGGTATTCCCGGTCAGATAGGAACAGTTATCTGGTCGCTGTTTACTAAAAGGCAAAAATAATCTTTGGAGGTGAAAGTGTGAAAAACGAAACAAAAGCGCCGGAGCAACGCACTAAGCGTCGACCCGTGTCAAGTTTTTTTGGTATGATCAAGGGCTTTTTATCTCGTCTTTTCTACATTATTTCACTTGTGTGGGAAACGGCGCCATGGCTCTTCGTAGCTATGATACTGCTTTGCTTGGTGGACGGCTTTATGCCGGTCATCGGCTCTTGGATA
>JAZLCY010000013.1:0-18677 GCA_045614485.1 Eubacteriales bacterium | reverse complement strand
CATATTTTTATTAAAAAATCCCTTGCGTTTTTGGATAAAATAAGCATAACTGTAAGGTAAATCAAGGAAAATACAGAGAGAATAATTATTGATTTTATGCGTTTTTCATCCATATTGTAAAATAGCGGAGAAATCATCGTTGAAATCAACAGCGCAAAAGAGCCTGCGCACACAGGTAAAAAGGCTGGTTTTATCAGATTTATTCTTCTGCCGATGACCTTTCTAAATCCGTAATATGATATTAAAAAGGAGGTCGCGTATGATAATATAGTTCCGCACGGCGCACAAAGTATTCCAAGGTTTGTAAATTTCATCAAAATATAGGTGGAAACTACTTTAACAACAGCTCCGCCGGCAATCGAAGTTACGGGTATTTTTACCCTTCCGCTTACTTCTATCGAGTTGTTGATTGTGGCGGCCAAAGACATAAACAGCACACTTGGTGAAATTACGGATAGCATCATAAAACCAAGGACCGCACTTCCCGACTCGAAAATTATACCGAGAAGCTCGCTTGGATATATCATATATATAATGAAGCATGGGATCGACACAAAGCAAACCAGAGAAAGCGTTTGACTGACGGTTTTCATATAATCGCTCGTTTTGTTCTTTGAAAGTAGCATCGTAAGAACAGGAGCATAAGCGGTTGTGACCGGACTTATAAGCGTGCTTACAAGGGAGATCATAGGTAACGTTAAGGTTGAATAATTACCGTACAGGGCGTTAGCTACTCCTTCGGAATATCCCGAGGAAGTTAAACCTCTCATAATAAGAAACAGATCTATAACTCCCATAAGACCTGTTCCTACAGAGGCAAGAGTAACCGGCACAGAGATCTTGATAAGATTTGCAACGTCATTTTTACGAAATACTACAGATGCTCTTTTAGTGCTGATCTTACATACGTACAGCAGGTACAGCGTGCTGATAAGAGTTCCAATAGTTATGCCGAGAATCGAGAGAGCGCATATGGCATGGATCGGCAGCGAAAGTTCGATTCCAACGAATGCAAGAAGCAAACCGATTACCAACTTAAATACTCCTATAATTACCTCGGATATAGCGATGTGAGAGAACCTCATTTTTCCGCTTAGATATCCTCGCGCCACACCGTTAATGCATACAAACAGTACCGACGGAGCAACTGCATACATGCACATCAATGACTTTGAAGAACCGAGTATTTTTGTAAAAAGTGGCGTAAGCATTATAAATAAAATCGATAGAATAAATCCAAAAATTCCAAGCATGATCAATGTTGATCTATAAAAGGAATCCGAGTTTTTATTCTGTTCTGCCTCATATTTAGATACGATAATTGATATTCCCTTGGGAATTCCCGACGAACACAATATGTAGAACAAAGTATAGACCGAGTATGCCGAGTTGAAGTATCCCATCCCCTCATCACCTAAAAGATAGGAGATTGGAACTTTGTATATCAATCCTATAAATTTCAGTATCAAGGAAGAAAGAGTAAGCCAGGCAATCCCCTTCACTGCACTTGTTTTTATTTGGGTTCTTTTATTCATTTTACAACCTATAATTAAAAGAGAGTTTACTAAATTTATATTAGCAAACCCTCTTTTTTATTATTTGATTTTTGAATAAAAGTCAATTACCTTTTCTTCAATTTTATCGAAGCGCGCAGGATCATCTTTTTCCTTTTGAATATATTCATAAGGATACTTAGGATTGAAAATGCGCTCTATTATCGTTTCACCGTCCTCTTTATGATGCACAAGCTTTGTAACAGCGCTTGCACCTACGGAGAAAATAGTTTGCATATCTTCCATCATAAAGATGTTGTACATGCCCTCATGCCCCTCGAGAGAGAAACCAACGTTTTCAAGGTTTCCAACGGTGTTTTTCTGCCTATACATATAATAAGGCTTATACCCTGCAAATTTGGTTTTGAGCTGGGAATAAGAAACACTCTTTGCAGCATCCGTTCCGGACAAAGAATAGATATTGGAGTTGTTTTTCAGTACGTCAGCTGCCTTCTTTACAGAGAACGTATGCACTGTGATGTTTGTGGGATGAAGCTCGATTATCTTATCGACGGTTTCGGAGAAGTTCTTGAAATCATCCGACGGTAATCCTGCGATCAGATCAACGTTGATATCACGGATACCGCTGTTTCTGGCAATTTCATATGCTTTATAGAAGTCCTCAACGGTGTGGCGCCTTCCGATTTCCTTAAGAACGTCATTGCTGAGAGTTTGCGGGTTAACGCTTATTCTTGATACGCCGTAGTTTTTGGCAATCTCAAGCTTCTCTGCAGTAATTGTATCTGGCCTTCCTGCTTCAAGAGTGAACTCAAGGAGTGCGCTTGTGTCTATAAGCTTGTTTATTCTTTCGAGTAAGATTTTAAGCTGACGGGGATTGAGTGTAGTAGGAGTGCCTCCACCTATGTAAATGCTGAGGATCTTAAGGCCGAGCTTTTTGGTCATCTCAACAGTTCTTTCAAGATCCGACATAAGCAATTCAAGATAGTCGTCTATCATTGAAAGCAGGCGCGGAGTTGTTGAGGAAACAAAGCTACAGTAGGCACATCTTGACGGGCAGAAAGGAATGGATATGTATATAGAACATGCATCCTTGGGTACTTTTTTTACAAGCTTAAGCTCGTTTGAAGCAACGGCAGTTGCAAGAACCGCCTTTTGCGGATTTAAAAAGTACTCATCTCGCAGTATCTTTCTTGTCTTGATAAGACCGTTGCCGTTGTTTATAAGCGCTGCAGCGACCTTAGCAGGTCTTACACCGGTAAGAATGCCCCAAGGCGGTATATGGCCAAGCAGAGTCTTTCCTGCGGCAAACAGAGCTCTTCCTACAGCTATAGAAGCGTGTGTAGCGATAGATATTTCTTCTGTTCTGTGTATAGTTTCACTTGCTTCGCTTATTTTATCGTTGAGCCTTATAGAAACGTATGCCGTATCCGTATTGGCTTCTTTGTCATATTCGACACTAACGTTTACTTCCGGCACACCGTCTCTTTTTTCTTCATTTTCGGCAAAGGTAGCACCGGGAAAGAAGACCATACAGAGCGTTTGGACGTAATATCTGTTGATGTCGCCTTCAATGTGTAAAATCATAGGTTTTATTTACCTTTTTTTAAGTTTTCCGAATCCATAACTATGGTAACCGGGCCGTCTGTGACAAGGTCTGTTTTCATATCTGCGCCAAAAATACCGCTTTCTACGTGGATATCGTTTGCGCGAATACAGTCCTTGAAGTATTCGTAAAGGCCGTTCGCCACGTCCGGGGCGGCAGACGCAAAATAATCAGGTCTGTTGCCGTGGCTGTAGTTTGCATAGAGCGTAAAGTTGGAAACAACGAGAATATCGCCGCCTACGTCCTTTACGGAGAGATTCATTTTACCGTTTTCGTCCGAGAAAATACGTAGCTTGGATATCTTTGTCGCAAGGAGCTCAGAATCCTCTTTGGTGTCGTTTTTCTCAACACCGAGCAGAACGTATATGCCCTTGCCTATCTCACCCGAATGAAAACCGTCTGCAACAACGGACGCGGAATATACTCTTTGAAGAATTGCTCTCATTGTGCTATCTCCTATCAGGTTGTAAATCCGCGCTTAACAGATAAAACTGCAGGGACGGATCTAAGCTTGGATACGATAAATTCGTAGTGTTCCGTGCTTCTGCATCCAACGTGCAGATTGATTATCATATCGCCGTTTTTCTGAGGCTGTGTGTTGATCTGCGAAATGGATACCTTCATATCCGCAAGAGCCATCGAAATAGCCGCAAGAACGCCTATTCCGTCCTCTGCAGTGATCTGAAGGAGTGCTTCGTACATTTCTGCCTTTGCGTTAGCATCGGGAACTCTCTCCCACTCTGCTCTTACCCACCTCGAAAGATTCTCTTCGTTTCTTCTTGTGGTGGTTACGTTGGGACAGTCGGCCTTGTGAATAGATACACCGAATCCACGCGTAATAAAGCCAACGATCTTATCACCGGGCAAGGGGTTGCAGCACTTTGCAAACTTAACCTGGCAACCGGATTCGCCGTCGATAACGATGCCGCCGTTATTCTTCGGGCGCTTTGATCCGGATACGGTTTTGATCTTGGAAAGCTCCTCTTCCTGGGACTGGGGCTTTTCTTCGTTTGCAGATGCGATCTTCTCAACTTCATCTTTGATCTTGGGGATAAAGCGCTGAATAGAAAGACCGCCGAAGCCGATCGTATTATAGAAGTCCTCGGGATTGTTAATACCGATACGTTTAGCGATGGTTGTAACAATATCGAGCATTTCAGCTTCTGTGCAGTTCTTGTAAAGTTTTTTGATCTCTTTCTCTACTTCAGCCTTACCTACAACGATATTTTCAGCACGTTTCTCTTTCTTGAACCACTGACGGATCTTACTTCTTGCTTCGCCGGTCTTAACTATCTTGAGCCAATCGCGGCTGGGACCCTTGGAAGATCCTGAAGTAAGGATTTCGATAATATCACCGTTCTGGGGAACCTTATCGATAGGAACGATAGCTCCGTTAACCTTAGCGCCAACCATTTTGTTTCCGACTGCCGAGTGAATAGCATAGGCAAAGTCGATAACGGTAGAGCCAAGGGGCAAGGATATAACGTCGCCTTTAGGGGTGAAAACGAAAGTTTCGTCGTGGAAAATATCGGTCTTGAACGAGCGCATAAACTCGTCGGGGTCGCGAGTGTTTTCATCTGATTCAAGAAGCTTGGAGATCCAAAGAAGCTTCTCGTCCATATTTGAGTCGGATTTTTCGCCGCTCTTGTATTTCCAGTGCGCCGCAATACCGTATTCCGCCTCTTCATGCATCCTTTTGGTTCTTATCTGAATTTCAAACGGAATGCCGCTGCGTCCTATTACGGTTGTATGAAGAGATCTGTAGAGGTTGGGTTTAGGAGTTGATATATAGTCCTTGAATCTGCCGGGAACAGACTTAAAAAGCTCGTGAACAAGACCGAGAGCCGTATAGCACTCAAGCTCGGTATCAACGATTATTCTGAGCGCATAGAAGTCATATATTTCATCGAAAGCACGGTTAAAGGTGTACATCTTACGGTAAAGGCTGTAAACCGATTTAACTCGACCCTCAAGCGTGAAGGATATGCTGTTCTCTGCGAGCTTCTCGCGAATGATTTTTTTAGCTTCGTGAAGGAAATCCCTGCTCTTACCGTACTTTTGGTCTATAGCATCTCTTACCTCGTCGTATCCCACTCTGTCAAGGTAATAAAGGCTTATATTTTCAAGCTCGTGCTTGATGCGCTGTATACCGAGTCTGTGTGCGAGAGGTGCATAGATATACATCGTTTCAAGTGCAATTGCGCGCTGCCTATCCTCCCTCTTTGCTTCGAGGGTTCGCATATTGTGAAGACGGTCGCAGAGCTTTATGAATATAACTCGGATATCCTTATTCATTGCAAGCAGCATCTTACGGATATTTTCGATGTGTGCCTCTTCCTTATCCGCAACCTGAACCTGTATTATCTTTGTAAGGCCGTCAACAAGCATAGATACGTCAGGGCCGAACATCTTGGTTATGGTTTCAAGGTTGGTTTTGTCAGAGCAATCCTCAACCGTATCGTGCAAAAGTGCAGCACAAATGGAATCGGTGTCCAGACCAAGCTCAGCAACGATTACTGCAACCGAAACGGGATGCGAAATATATGGTTCTCCACTGAGCCTGAACTGGCCTGCGTGAAGATTATCTGCATATAAGAATGCCTGCTTTATTTTTTCTAAATCATATGTTCGCTCACTGTTTTCGATAACACTGAGCAATGGTTGTAATTCTTTAAACATAGCTAATCCAATTTATTTAGATGATTGTTGGTTTCTGATTCTTCTTAAAAGAGATGATTTTTCAAGATCTGTCTTAGAGCTGCTATACTGGATCTTAAATCTGAATTTCTCCTCAGCAAGCTCCTCTATACCGATCAGATTCAGTTCCTGGAATATCTTTATGATTATCCTGAGCTTAATATATCCAGCCGTTCTCGTTTCATGGCTTTTGGTTATGCCGTACTGAATATCTCTAACGGTAAGAGTGTCTGTACCGTTGCGAATAGAGTTGGAGATGAATCTGTATACGCATGCAAAGTCTTCTCTGTCCGGGAGAACGCACTCGCTCTTGTCGAACGAATCTCCCGCCCAGATCTCTGTGAATCTTTGTTTATCGGACTTTGCCTTCGAGCCGTGGTCATCCGAGAGTCTAATATCCTTGATTATAAGCTGAACACTCTTTCTTCCCATCCACTCATTAACGTCAATGTTAAAGAGTATATCAACTATATCACCGGCGTAAATTCCAAGCGATGCAGGAGGGTTTGAGAAATACATGGATGAAACGGTATTCTTGCCTTCGCCAAAGGTAATTCTTGAATGCCTGCCATCGCTGATAGACGTTATCTCACTTACGTTGATTCCCTTAACTATAAAGTTGGGTATCGAGTTTCCTACGCCGTAAGGCTCGAGTATCTGAAGATCCTCTGCCAATGCAAGAGAGATATCTGACGTTTCAATAACGCAGTCTGCATCCAAGGTGGGCATAAGCGCCTCATCGCTGAGGTTTTGCTCGGCATACTCGTTGATCTTCTTTCTGAATATCGGAAGCTCGTCCCTGGTTACAGAAAGACCTGCAGCGAGCTCGTGACCGCCAAATTTAACAAGGTGATCAGAGCAATAGCAAAGTGCGTCCACGAGGTTTAATCCCTTAATGCTTCTTCCGGATCCCTTTCCTACGTTGCCATCGTTATTTTCCGAATCGGCTTTATCAAAGGAAACAAGGATAGTCGGGCGGGAATATTTCTCGGTTATTCTTGATGCAACAATACCGATTACACCGTGATGCCATCCGTCCGAAGAAAGAACGATTACCTTGTCATTCTGCATATTGTTTTGCTCGATTATTTCATATGCCTCGAGCATAATTTTGTTTTCTTCTGCCTGCCTTTCCTTGTTCGCCTCGCAAAGCTCCTTTGCAATTTCGTTTGCACGGTTTGCCTCGTGAGAGAGGAAAAGCTCAACAGAGAGCATAGCACTCCTTATTCTACCCGCAGCATTGATACGGGGAGCAAGAGTATATCCTATGTATCCGGTTGTGATTTTCGCCTTTTTTCTGCGTTTGTCATTCTTTCCGGATTCGTATTTGCCTGCCGCTGCATCCATAAGCGCGGTAAGGCCGTATCTTTTATTCTTTTCGATCTTGTTCAAGCCGTAGCTTACGATTATACGGTTCTCTGCCTTAATGGGCATTACGTCTGCTATTGTACCGATAGCTACAAGGTCGGCATACTCGGAGAATATATTCATTGCCGCCTCGATGCGCGAGCAAGGCTTATATCTCTCTTCATATGCACAAACAAACTTGAAAACAACTCCTACGCCTGCAAGCTCTTTGAAAGGATAGTTGCAGTCGGGTCTGTGGGGGTTGACGATAGCACAGGCATCAGGAAGCTCACTTCTGCACTCGTGGTGATCTGTAACTATAAAATCAACGCCAATGCTCTTTGCATATTCGATCTCTTCGATTGCAGTAACACCGGTGTCAACGGTGATGATAAGAGATGTTCCGTTCTCTTTGAGATTATCGATTGCAGACGTTGAAACGCCGTAACCCTCACCCGAACGGTTAGGAATGTAATAGTCAATTACAGCCCCTTTGGATTTCAGGTAGAGATACAGTGTGCAAACGGACGTAACTCCGTCAACGTCATAATCTCCGTAAATTGTGATTTTTTCGCGGCGCTTAATAGCAAGATTAACTCTTTCGGTCGCTTTATCCATATCCTTCATGTCAAAAGGATTACAGATAATTTCGCTTTCCATATAAAGAAATGATTTTGCGGCGCTTGTGGTTTGGTAACCGCGGTTATACAGAAGCTGTGCAACGATGCGGTTGATTTTGAGTTCTGAGGCTATTTTTTTGACAGCCGCTTCACTCTGCGGTGTTATTTCTGATTGAAGAATCCACCTTTTCTCCTTTTTTGTAATTTGATTCATTTTATTTTAACCGGATGGGCTTTCGCCCGCCTTCCATATTTATAATCTCTCTTAGTGGGGGGGCGGACGGCCGCCCCCGAAAAAATCGGTCTTAATTTCAACCGAACGGCTTAAATCTTTTCATAATTGCAAGCGCTGTTTTAATGCCGTCAACGGCGGCGCTTGTTATTCCACCGGCATAGCCGGCGCCCTCGCCTGCAGGATATACGTTATCCTTGCCGAGCGCGAGGCGCGTATCATTATTACGCAAAATTCTTACAGGGGCGCGTGTTCTTGTTTCTGCGCCGGTCAGTACTGCGTGCGGCGCATTGAAGCCCGCGATCTTCTTATCGAAGTCGTACAGTGCGTTTTTTATAGAGGAACACACAAATTCAGGTAGATATGTGTTCGGATTTTTTAATTTTACCGCTGTACCGTTCATATACGTTGGCTGAACTATACTCGGTTCGGTGGAACACTTGTCCGTAAGGAAGTCTCCAACCGTTATTATCGGTGCTGAATAGTCTTCCCCGCCCGCCTTGAATGCGGCGCGCTCGATCGTTCTTTGGAACTCGATCGCTTTTTCGGGGGTTGCACCGTAGTCTTCTTTGAAAATGCTGCATACAACTGCGGAATTGGAATTCGTGCCGTTTCTTGCATGCCTGCTCATTCCGTTAACCACAACACCGAAATTTTCGCTTGTTGCGGCAACAACCTCTCCGCCCGGACACATACAGAAGGTGTAAACTCCGCGCTCTTTAGTGTTAGTTGAAAGGTTGTATTCTGCGTGGCCTATATTTTCGTTTCCGGCAAAGGATCCGAGCATTGAATTATCAATATCTTTTGCCAGATGCTCTATTCTCATACCAACCGAGAACGGCTTTGCTTCTATTGCATAGCCGGAATTGATAAGAGTCTGATAGGTATCACGCGCACTGTGACCTATGGCAAGTATAAGTGCGCTGTATTCGAACTTGCCGTTGGTTGTAATGGCAAAGTTCCTTCCACTTGATGTTTCTGTATTTAAAAATTTTGTGTTGTAATGAACCTCGCCTCCAAGCTGTTCGACTCTCTCTAAAATGCGATCAACAATGCCTGAAAGTATATCGGTACCAACGTGGGGCTTGGCAATATACTTGATTTCTTCGGGAGCGCCGTAGTCAACAAACTTTGATAGAACGTAGCTTATCAAAGGATCGTTTGTTCTCGTTACGAGCTTACCGTCCGAAAACGTACCGGCGCCGCCTGCACCAAACTGTATATTTGTATCTGAATTAAGTATCCTGTGTGTATTGAATCTGTTTACTGCTTCAAGGCGCTCTTTAATAGATCCTCCGCGCTCTAATACGATTGGTTTATAACCGTATTCTGCGAGTAGAAGCGCCGCAAACAAGCCGCATGGACCTGTTCCGACGATCACGGGAGGTGCAGAGGCCGGCTCTGTTCCGAATTCAACGTTTAACTTGTTTGTAATTCCGGAATATGCACCGTCGATCGACTGAAGCTCTGATGCTGAGAGAGTTTTCTCTACCCCTGCAACAGCAACGGAGTAAACAAGCTTTACGTCATTCTTTTTGCGCGCATCAACACTGCGCCTATATATCGAATAAGTCAAGCTTTTTGTATTGACGCCTGTTTTCCTAAGTCGCTTTTCTGCAACCAAAAACGCCTCTTTAGAAGAGACGTTTGGCGAAAGCTTTATATTGTTAACCAATAAAACGCAATTTAAACGCTGCATACATTAACACCGAAGCATATTTATAAGATAAGTTATTGCCAGCTCGCATTCTTCGACCTCTTGTTCGTAAGATGCATATAGTATCAGAAACCAAGCAACGATTGCAAATACAATGCAAATGATAAAATGCAATATTGTTGAAAGCTTCATTCCAAGGAATTTCTTGTTCATAAAAACACCTTTATTTTAGGTTTTATCGTTGGATTTTGACGCGCTTGCTTTGATCAGTTTTTCAGTGAGGTACTTTCTGAGTGTATCTGAGGTGAAATTTCTTATCAAATTGGACTTTTCGGCTATAGAAATTGTTCCTGTTTCTTCTGAAACAATAATAACAATTGCATCGCTGATCTCACTCATACCGATCGCTGCCCTGTGGCGCGTACCGAGATCACTGTCGAGATCGGTGCGCTTTGTGTTTGGAAGAACACAGCCGGCGGCCTTGATTTTGTCATGCTCGATGATTACTGCACCGTCGTGCAAAGGCGCTTTATCAAAGAAAAGATTTCTTAAAAGAAATGATGAAACGTCTGCGTTGAGCTTAACTCCGGTGTGCATTACGTCCTCGAGGTTGGTGGTTCTCGCAATAACGATGAGCGCGCCTGTTTTTTTGTTTGCAAGATCGACAGTGGTTGTAACAACGTCGTCTATTGTTTTATAAAACTGCTGATTTCTCTTTTTCTGATCACCGAAGCTTAAAATGCTGTTGATCGAGCCTGTGCCGATCTTCTCGAGTGCATCACGGATCTCAGGCTGAAAAATAATGATGATAGCAACAATGCCCGCCGAGAACATGTGACCTAAAATCATACTTGTAACAGGAAGAACATCCTCTGTTAAGAAATGTATTACGGCCAGAACACATATACCCGTAATCATAACCGCAGCTTTCCTGCCGCGGATGAATCTGCTTACGAAGAACAGCATCAGGCTGACTATCAAAATATCGATTATGTATATATACCAATTCTCAGACCAACTGAGACCATCGGTGAAAAAAGCTTTTAGTTTATCTGCTTTGTTACTGACTGCGTATGACAAAAACATTTTTATACCTCGTGAGTACGCATAACATGTGCGCATATATTTACACAATAAATTATAGCACAGTGATTTTGCAAATTCAATGCTTTTTGGAAAAAATATATTTTTATATTTTAAACTTGACAATTGCGGTCTTGTGCTGTATAATTGTATCAAATGATACACTTTTTGGAGGATTATGAAAAAAAGCAAGGATTCGATAACGTCATTTCTTCAAAGCACATTTCTTTTTTGTGATTTGACCGAAAAACAGATAACTGAGTTAATGGCGGACGTTGATTTTGAGATGATGGTCTACCCTGCCGGCGAGCTGATATATTCTCCCGATGATTACACAAAGAAGGTTGGTTTTGTGCTGAGCGGCGAATGCACCGTTGAGCGTAGGAGTGGAAGCGAGGGGGGAGTTATCCCGTTGAACAAGATAGCCCCGGGCGAATGCTTTGGCATACTCAGTGTGTTCTCCTCGGAGGAAGAATTCCCTACGTACATCAGGGCAACAAAAGAATGTGAGATCCTGTTTATAGACGGTGCGTCAATTGTTTCGCTTGTAAATAAAGACAGCAGGATCGCTATGAACGTTATAAAATTAATGGGAGAAAAGATTTCTTTTTTAAACAAAAAGATTTCTACATTCTCGCCAAATAATGCAAGGCAGAAAGTTGCAAATCATCTTTATTACCTTTCGAAAAAAATGGGTGATAATTTCAAACTTAACTGCCAAAAAACATCAAGCGCGCTCAATATAGGACGCGCTTCGCTCTACAGATCCATCGACTCTCTCGTAGCCGAAGGCATCGTTGAATATACCACCGGTATAATTAAAATTTTAGATATTGATAAATTGGAAAGGATTTCAAAATGAAAAGAATAATTGCCTTAATTTTAACTGTTTTACTTGTTGCTGTATGCTTCACTGCTTGTGGCAGTAAAGATGAAACAGATCAAAAGATCAACATAGGAGTTATGAGCGGACCTACCGGTATGGGAATGGCCAAACTGATGGCTGATAACGGTATGGATGGCGATAAATACTCCTTTAAAGTGTTCTCTGCTCCCACAGAAGCAACTGCCGAGCTTGCAAACGGCTCACTTGATATGCTTTGCCTCCCCACAAACCTTGCGGCAAATCTTGCTAACAAGCAGTCTGATTATATAAGTGTTGCCGCTATTAACTGCCTCGGTTCACTTTACGTGCTTTGCAAAACCGACGTAAGCATTCAATCGATTGAGGATCTCGAAGGTAAAACCATCTACTACGGTGAGCCCACCTCTACCACAGGACCGATCCTTCAGTACGTGCTTGAGAAAAACAAGATAAATGCAAACGTTGTGGCTGAATCGGGCATGGATATTGTTCAGGCGAAGATGGTTAGCGGTGAAGCTGATATAGTTGTTTTACCCGAGCCTAAGGCATCCGCAGCTAAAATCGCAGCCTCAAAAGAAGGTAATAATTACAACGTCTGCCTTAATTTATCTACCGAGTGGAGTAATGTTTCTGATTCCCCGCTCACGATGGGATGCATTGTTGTAAGAAACGAATTTCTCAAGGATCATAAGTTGGCGGTTGATAATTTTCTTTCAGAATACAAGAGCTCCGTTGAATATATAGCTGACAAAAACAACACTGAAACCGCCGCGCAGATTATAGTTGATGCCGGTGTTTTGCCTGCACTTCCTATAGCAAAGTCTGCTCTTTCGAACCTTTACGGATCTATCGTATATATTGACGGAAAGGATATGAAGGCAAACCTTAAAGGCTTTTACAGTGCGATTAATATAAAGCAGCCTGACGATATCTTCTATTATGAAAAATAAAGAAAATATACGCACCTTCAAAATCCTGATAAGTATCCTTACCGTTTCTCTTTTGTTTTTGATATGGGAATTTGCGGCACGCAAAATAGGTAAACCGGCATTTATACCTACCTTTACCAGCACAGCAAATGCATTTTTAACGCTTGTTAAAACCTCGACTTTCTGGAAAACCGTATTAACCTCTCTTTACAGAATATTTATAGGTTTGGTTTCCGGAATAGGTATTGGGATCATTCTTGCTATTATATCGCACCGTGTAACCTTATTAAGCACCTTTATAAGCACGGTAATGGGTATAATCAAAGCAACTCCGGTAGCGTCTATCATAATCATTATATGGATCATAGTGGGGTCGGTTAACGTTCCGACTGCTATAGCACTTCTGATGGTTTGCCCTATAATATGGCAGGCTATGACAGAAGGATTAAATTCCAAAAGCAAGGAAATGGAGGAAGTTGCTGACGTGTTTCAGCTTTCCTTCAAAAAGAGGATAAGGTACATTTTGATTCCACGTGTTATAAAGCATCTGACCCCGGCACTCTTAACGTCTGTGGGTCTTGCGTGGAAATCGGGCATCGCGGCCGAGATAATTTCCGTAACTAAGGATTCGATCGGATACTATATTAAAACGAATAAGGATATGTTTGATGCTGAGTATATGTTTGCCTGGACAGGCGCTGTTGTGATGATAAGCCTTCTGTTTGAGCTTGTTATTAAAAACTTAACAAGGAGAATTAAAGGCGATGCTTGAGATAAATAATCTTAGTAAATCATTCGGTAAAAAAAGCATTCTAAGTGATTTTTCATACAAGTTTAATGATGCCGGTGTTTATGTTATTAAAGGAGATAGCGGTGTTGGTAAAACAACTCTGCTCAGGATTATATCCGGGTTAGATAAGGAATATCGCGGTCAAGTGATTGGCGGAGGAATATCCAACGTGTCCTGTTGTTTCCAGGAATACAGGCTTTTTAATTCGATATCAGCTCTCAAAAACATCACAGAAATTTCCTTTGATAAAGCGAAAGACGTTGACATTGCAAACAGCAAGGAGCTTCTCTTAAGGCTTGGCTTTTCAGAGGACGAGGTTAATCTTTTGCCCTCGGAGCTATCGGGCGGTATGAAGCAACGTGTTGCTTTCGCGCGCGCCGTTATGAAAAAATCTCCGATACTTATTCTTGATGAACCGACGAAAGAAGTGGACTCTAAAATCCGCGATGAAATGAAAAAAATAATCCTTGAATGCGCTTCGGCGAGGCTCGTTCTTATGGTTACTCACAATCCCGATGACATTGAAGGACTTGATGCAAAAATAATTGATCTCTAAATTTAAAGCAGGAGAAGTACAACACTTGTGTATTTCCCCTGCTTTATTTATTTTATTTTAAATAAAAGTATTGACTTGACGCAAATTTGATGTTATATTATATTTGGTGAAAAATGTATTATTTTATTTTATAAATAAAAATGGAAGGAGAGATTTGCATTAAGCAAATCAACAATTCGATTTGAAAAAATATAAGAAGGGTGAGGCATGTGGCCTTCCTACAGTGGACGAACTTAAGGCATCGCTTGGCTCCTTTGCTAACTCAGACGCAAGGGTTCAGCTTTCTATGCTTTTTGATAAGGATACTTTCGTGGAAACAAATGCCTACACAAGAAGATCGGTTTCAGATTTTATTTCCGTTGACACTAATGAACTCGAGGGTGTTATCACAGGCTACGGATCAATAGACGGCAAGCTTGTTTTTGCATTTGCAGAGGATTCATCCAGAATGTCCGGTATAATTGATGAAAGACACGCAAAGAAGATCGAAGATCTTTACAATCTCGCAATAAAGAGCGGTTCTTGTGTGATCGGTATATTCGATTCAAACGGAACAGACATTTTTGCAGGTACTTCTGCACTTGCGGCATACGGTAGGATCATCAACTCTGTTACTAAGGCATCCGGCGCAATTCCCCAGATCGCATATGTATCCGGTAAATGCATTGGCCTTGCAGCTACGATAGCATCTATGTTTGACATTGTTGTTAAGAAGAATGACGCTCAGTTCTACGTATCATCTCCTGAACTTACAGGGTTGAAGAACGCACAGGATCAAGCCATTTCATATACTGCAGATGCATCTCTTTGCGCAGGATATATAAGAAGCATTCTTTCTCAGCTTCCTGATAGCAATGCCTCCGGCATTATTGTCAGCGAATGCGCAGACAATATCAACAGAAAACTTGGCGAACTTGATTTTGCAGGCGAAGCCCTTGCTGAAATCTCTGTTATAGCAGATAACGGCGTTTACTTCGAGCTTGCGCGCGACTTTGAGCCCGCTGTTTCGACGGTTCTTACAACTGTTGGCGGTGTTAAGTGCGGTATCGTTGCTACTTCATACTCCAAGAATGACGGTAGAATCACCGTCGGTGCGGCAAGAAAGATATCTAAGTTTGTTAACTTCTGTAATGCATTCTCGATTCCCCTTGTTACACTTGTTGACTCCGCGGGACTTGACGTTGCAAAAGCAAACGAGAGCGCATATTTCGCTCCCGAACTTGCTAAGCTTGCTTATGCTTACTCTACCTCTACAATGCCTAAGATAACTGTTATTATGGGCCATGCGATCGGCGCATCCTTTGTACTGCTTGGTTCTAAGGCGCTTGGTGCAGATCTCGTTTACGCATTAAATAATGCAGAGATCGGTGCGCTTTCAGCTGAAAGCGGCGTTGCATTTGCTTGGAATGACTACATTACGCTTGAAAATCCGAGAGCTGTCGTTGTAGATGAATGGAAGAAAACCGTTTCTACTGCATCTGTTGCTGCTTCCAGTGGCGAGATCGATGACATTATCGGAACAAACGAGCTCAGAGCAAGAATCTGCTCTGCACTCTTTATGCTCCTTTCTAAGGGCAAGGTAAAAATTTCCGAGCGCAAAGTCCTTCCGCTTTAATAGGAGGATAATATGAATTTTTTATCTGAATTTAATTTAAGTTTTGATCCGAACAGGCTTGGTGACGGCGGCGTAATAGCAATCGTTGGCATATCTGTTGTTTTCGCTGTTCTTGCAATTATCTGGTTGGTTTTGCTTGCATTTAATCTTGTTTTCAATAAGTTGAACCTTGGTCAGAGAAAATCTGACAAGATTAAATATGAAGCACAGCCTGTTGCTGAAGTACAGCCGGTATCAAACGATGAAGAAATTATTGCTGTTATTGCTGCGGCAATTGCAATGGCAGAGAGTGAAGCTCCCGGATCTTCGTTCAAGGTTGTTTCATTCAAGAGAGTTTAATATTTGAAAGGAATTGATTAAGATGAAAAGATACAGCATTACCGTTAACGGTAACACATACGACGTTATAGTTGAAGAGGTTGAGGCAGGCGCTACCGTTAGCGCTCCTGTAGTTACTACAGCCCCCGTAGCTCCCATTGCTCCCGTAGCTCCCAAGGCGGCTCCTAAGGCTGCAGGTAACGAGGGTGCAACCAAGGTTAACTCTCCTATGCCCGGCACCATTCTTTCCGTAAAGGTTGCAGTAGGCCAGTCTGTAAAGAAGGGCGACGTTATCTGCGTGCTTGAAGCTATGAAGATGGAGAATGATATCCCTGCTCCCTGCGACGGTGTTATTGCATCTATCAACACACAGAAGGGCGCATCCGTTGCCGCAAACGACGTTCTTGCAACTCTCAACTAAAATAAGATACGGGTATAATTAAATGAACATATTCGACGGTATAAAAACTTTTTTTGCAGAGTCGGGTTTTTCGAAAATGTTCACCACGGCAGAAGGAGCGACACCTTGGTTTAAATACCTGATTATGTATGCCATAATCGGTGCACTCTTCTACCTTGCTATAGTGAAAAAATTCGAACCGCTTCTTCTCTTGCCTATTGCATTCGGTATGCTTCTTGCTAACCTTCCCGGTGCAGATCTTGTGCATACCGAAATGTTCTACGATGATTATTACATAACAAAGAACCTGACGCAGATTTTTGATCCCGAAACAAGCACTTGGGCAGAAGCGTTGTTTGAGCCCAGGATGCAGGCTTTCATTGAATCCTTAAAAGAAGTTGGGCTTGAAAATGTTGTAAAGTTATCTCCTGAGAATTTACCTTGTGATCGAGTTTACACCTTCGTGAGAGATGGTTTGACACAAGAAGAGGCTGACACTGTTATAAGTATTTTCAACCAGCATTTTGGTGACGTTGCTAAGCTTAGCGACAATTTTGCTTATCAAACCAAGCTTTCTGTTATGATACTTGAGGTTTTGAACTATGGTGGACTTGTTGATTTGCTTTACCTTGGTGTAAAACTCGGTATTTACCCTGCGCTTATATTTATGGGTGTTGGTGCGATGACAGACTTCTCTCCCCTTATTGCTAATCCCAAGTCACTGTTTATGGGTGCAGGTGCTCAAATCGGCGTATTCTTTGCATTCTTCTTTG
The DNA here is from genome assembly GCA_045614485.1 of Eubacteriales bacterium. Taxonomy (GTDB): domain Bacteria; phylum Bacillota; class Clostridia; order Oscillospirales; family CAG-272; genus UBA1740. The sequence goes on along the minus strand of JAZLCY010000013.1, from coordinate 1,678 downwards.
CACTCTTTGCATTTACTCCTGAGCAGGCTGCTTCTATCGGTATTATCGGAGGTGCTGACGGTCCTACCGCGATATACGTTACTAAAACCCTCGCTCCCGAGCTTCTCGGTGCAATTGCTATTGCGGCATACTCCTATATGGCGCTTATCCCGATCATTCAGCCTCCGTTTATGAAGCTGTTAACAACCAAGAAGGAGCGCCAGATAAAGATGACCAACCTCCGCCACGTTTCAATGGTAGAAAAGGTTATCTTCCCCATCGTTGTAACTCTCGTTGTTGCTCTTATCGTTCCCAGCGCAGCTGCGCTCGTTGGCTTCCTTATGCTTGGAAACCTTTTCAACGTAAGCGGTGTTACCGACAGACTTTCAAAGACTGCGCAGAATGAACTTTGCAATATCATAACCATCTTGCTTGGTGTTTCCGTAGGTGCTACTGCAAATGCAGAAAGCTTCCTTAACGGCGCTACTCTTCTCATAATTGCGCTTGGTTTGACTGCATTTATGGTTTCTACTTGCGGCGGCCTTTTGGTTGGTAAATTCATGTGCCTCATTACCGGTGGAAAGATCAATCCTCTTATCGGTTCTGCAGGTGTTTCAGCAGTTCCTATGGCTGCAAGAGTTGCACAGGACGTTGGTAGAAAAGAAGATCCTACAAACTTCCTTCTTATGCACGCAATGGGCCCCAACGTTGCCGGAGTTATTGGCTCTGCAGTTGCAGCGGGCGTATTCCTTGCATTCTTCAAATAATTTAGTCAAAATATCGAAAGGACATATAAAATGCCAAAGGTATTAATCACAGAAACCGCAATACGTGACGCGCATCAGTCTCTTGCGGCTACTCGTATGACCACGGAGGAAATGCTTCCTATTCTTGACGAGATGGAAAAGGTTGGTTACTATTCCATTGAGGCTTGGGGCGGTGCTACCTTCGACTCATGCCTTAGATTCTTGCATGAAGATCCCTGGGAAAGACTCAGAACTATCAAGGACCACTGCAAGACTACTAAGCTTCAGATGCTCTTCAGAGGACAGAATATTCTCGGTTACCGCCACTATGCTGACGACGTTGTTGAGTATTTTGTTCAGAAATCTATTGCAAACGGTATTGATATTATAAGAATATTCGACGCACTTAACGATGCAAGAAACCTTGAAACTGCTATTAAGGCAACTATCAAGGAGGGCGGCCACGTTCAGGCGGCTATATCCTATACCACCTCCCACTTCCACACAAACGAGGGCTTTGCACAGTATGCAAAGCAGCTTGAGGAAATGGGTGCGCACTCTATTTGTATCAAGGATATGTCCGGCCTTCTTAAGCCCTTCGAGGCATATCAGCTTGTAAAGACTATTAAGAGCACCGTAAGTGTTCCTGTAAACCTTCACACCCATTATACCGCAGGTCTTGGATCTATGACTTTACTTAAGGCAATCGAGGCGGGTGTTGACGGTGTTGATACCTCCATCTCTCCTCTTGCTATGGGCACATCTCACACTCCCACCGAGTCGCTCGTTGCTACCCTCCAGGGTACACCCTATGATACCGGACTTGATCTTGCTAAGCTTGATGTTGTTGCTAAACATTTCAATGCAATTCGTGAGAAGTATATAGCTTCCGGTCTTATAGATCCCAAGGTTCTCAAGGTTGACGTTAATGCTCTTCGTTATCAGGTTCCCGG
>JAZLCY010000012.1:0-16008 GCA_045614485.1 Eubacteriales bacterium | reverse complement strand
CCGCAAAAGCGGTCTTTTTTGTTTTGAAGCACCCCCACTCCTCAAACCCACTTTTAATAAAGTGGGTTCTCAGGTCCGAGTCGCATAGTCGTCTTTTGTCGCTCGATACACTCGCTCCTAACACTCCTTGCTTTGTCGGACACCGCTCGTAAAAACTCTCGTTTAGAGAGTTTTTATTTCGCTAACCCGTGGAGGTGCTTGTAGTGCGGGACTCGAAGTAGGAGCGGTGTAAGCGAACTCTTCTAAACGACGAGTTCGCCCCGCGAATGACTGAGCGCGTAGTTCGCGCGAGAGTCGAGTCCCTGGAGTAATATAGCACCGCTCCTACTAACCTGACCCACCATTAAGAGCCCCGCTCTACCAAGCGTGCTCCGCACGCGAGCAACTGCCTCTGAATTTGCGGTGCGGATTATTAGTCTGTAGTTAACTCGTAAGCTATTATTTGTCTTTAGCTTAGATTTCCGCACCTGCAAGATATGCTTACAGCATATGCATTGGGTCCAGGAGCGCGTAGTTCGCGCGAGAGACGGCTAGCGTGCGGGAAGTTTGTGCATATCCTTAGGCATTAGTGCGATTTAGTTCGTATTCCCACGCAGAACGCCGGATATGCCGTTGGCATATGCGAGTCCCTACTTAAAAACGTTGCGAAGCAACAAAAAAAATCATTCGCGGAACACAGCCCCTACAAACCTGACCCACCATTAAGAGCCTCGCTCTACCAAAGTGTGCTACGCACACTGCGAGCAACTGCCTCCGAATTTGCCGCTCGGGGAAGAGTTAGCGCAGCTCGTTCCGCTTATATATTAATTAAAGCTAACATCTCCTCGCCAGGCAATATATGCCTACGGCATATGCATTGGGTCCAGGGTTCTCAGGTCCGAGTCGCATAGTCGTGTTTTGCCGCTCGGGACGGAAATGCTGAACAAGAACTTGTATCTACCGTTATTCCCTTGATTTTTGGTTATGTCTATGATAAAATAGAATAAAATCACTCTCGGAGAGCAGTATGGATGAGAATTTTATGATAATGGGCAAGACGGTTGGCGAATGGGTTGCAGATGTACCTGTCATTTCCGATCTTATAAAGAGGGAAGAAGCCGTCTGGATAAACGGTAAGCTTTTGCCGTACGCTGAGGCGATCAAGGCATCAGAGCTTCAACCTGAAGACATAAACGATGCTGCCGAGAGACTTGAGCGATTTGCAAGTTATTTTAAAAGAGCGTTTCCCGAAACGGCTAAAAGCAACGGAATAATAGAATCTCCGTTTAAGCATATCCCCAATATGCAACAGGCATTAGAGAAGAGATACGGTGAAAAAATAGACGGAGAGCTTTTGATAAAGCTTGATAGCGAGCTCTCGATTTCCGGATCTATCAAGGCGCGCGGCGGTATATACGAGGTTCTTTGCGTTGCTGAAAGAATCGCAATGAAGGAGCTTGGTTTAAAGAAGACGGATGATTATGCCGTCCTGTGTGATGAAAAGTACAAACAAACGTTCGGTAAGTATTCTATTGCCGTGGGCTCAACGGGTAATTTAGGTCTTTCTATCGGTATAATGAGCGCAAAGCTTGGATTTAACGTTACTGTTCATATGTCTGCCGATGCAAGACAATGGAAGAAGGATATGCTCAGGTCTAAGGGCGTTGTGGTTAAAGAATATAAGAGCGATTATAGTATAGCTGTTGAGCAGGGCCGCAGGGAAGCGCAGGAGGACGAGTACTGCCACTTCGTTGATGATGAAAACTCCAAGACCTTATTTCTTGGCTATTCAGTTGCCGCATTGCGCTTGAAAAAACAGTTTGAGGATGCTGGAATAGTGATAAGCGCCACTAAGCCTTTATACGTTTATTTGCCTTGCGGTGTCGGTGGCGGTCCGGGCGGAGTAGCATTTGGATTAAAAACCGTGTTCGGAGATAACGTGCATTGTTATTTTGCAGAGCCCACCGAATCCTGTTGTATGACGCTTGGTATGGCAACCGGATTGCACAGTGCTATTTCCGTTAATGATTTCGGCATTCAAAACAGAACCATTGCAGACGGACTTGCCGTCGGTAGAGCGAGCGGATTTGTTGGCAAGCAGATGCTGCCGTTTATGGATGGATGCTATACAGTTTTAGACGAACGAATGAGCGCGCTATTAAAGATGGTAGCTGATACCGAAAGTATAAAGCTTGAGCCGAGCGCTCTTGCGGGGATGTTTGGCCCTATAATACTGGCGAAAAAGCAGGGATATGCTCCGTTTGGCTATCACCTCGTTTGGGCGACAGGCGGAAGCATGGTTCCCGACGAAGAATATAAAAAGTACTATGATCAAGGCACGCTTAATTCAGAAAGGTTTTAAATCATGGAAAAAGCGAATATCTTGCTTTCAGGAAAAGCAAGGATACAGTATTATATAGATGCCGTGCAGGGTTGCGGAGCAGATGCCACGGCAGAATATTTGCCCCAAATCAGCACCGAATATGACGGTCTCATCCTTTGCGGAGGAAATGACGTAGACCCTGCGTATTATAACGAACCTATAAACGGTTCGGTAGATATTGATTACGAAAGAGATAAGAATGAGTTCGCATTACTTAAAGCCTTTATTGATGCCGGAAAGCCAGTTTTCGGCATTTGCAGAGGATTTCAGTTGATAAACATATACTTCGGTGGCTCGTTGCACCAGGATATAAAGGAATCTGCACTTCACAAAAGAATAGAAGATAAGGATTCTCTACATACCGTAAAATCAATGCCAAACAGTATTATAAACTCGATTTATACAGATTCGTTTTCGGTAAACAGCGCGCATCATCAGGCGCTAAAAAAGGTAGGCGAGGGGCTTGTACCAACCGCAATCTGGAATGATCAATATATTGAAGCATTTGAACACGCCTCGCTTCCGATAATCGGCGTGCAATGGCACCCCGAAAGAACCTGCTTTACGCAGGCGAGAAATGACACTGTTGACGGCGCAAAGCTATTTGAATACTTTGTTTCGGAGTGCGAAAGACATAAAAAATAAAGCAAACAAATGGATCAACATATGGAATTTAATGAAAAACTACTGGAATTAAGAAATAAAAAAGGACTTACACAGCAGGAGCTTGCTGAAAAACTCTACGTTTCGAGAACTGCGGTTTCCAAGTGGGAATCGGGCAGGGGATATCCATCGATAGACTCGTTAAGAGATATTGCAAAATTCTTCTCTGTTACGATAGACGAGCTTATTTCACCTTGCGAGGCGCTTGATATTGCAGAGCAAGACGGTGAAAAAAAGAAAAACAACATACGCGATATGATATACGGACTTCTTGACATGTGCGCAACTTTGTTTTTCTTTGTGCCTTTCTTTGCGGTAAGGCTCGAGAATGCAGTCGTATCCGCTTCGCTAATTGGTATAAGTGATATAAATCCCGTTATTAAGGTTTTATTTTATGTTTTTGTTATAGCTATGATACTATTCGGTGTTCTGACACTTGCTATGCAAAACATTCGCTTAAGGGCTTGGGTCAAGGCGAAAGGCCTTGTGTCTCTTATATTAAGCTCAATTCTCGTAACACTCTTTATACTTGGATTACAACCTTACGCGGCAATTTTTGCATTCGTATTGCTTATAATCAAGGCATTGATCCTCATAAAATGGCATTGACACGAATAGTGTCATATATGTGACGCCCTGTTTCTTGTGTTATTTGATACCTTCCTATATACTCGTATTCGAGGATAGCTCGAAAAACGAAAGGTAGGTATTGAATATGAAAAAGAAGCAGGGCGTCAGTTTATTTGTTGGAATAGGTTTATTTATGGTTTTTATGTTATGGACGGTGCTTGTTGCCACCGTGGACAAATCACCGATAGGCCCTAATGAAAGCAATGTTGGCTTTTCAACTCTAAACGGCTTTGTACACAGGGCCATAGGATGCAATATGACGTTATATACTATAACCGATTGGTTGGGGCTTGTACCGATCCTCGTGGCGCTTGGTTTTGCTGTCCTTGGACTTGTGCAGCTGATAAAAAGAAAAAGCATTAAAAGAGTCGATCGCAGTATAATCTTTCTCGGAGTGTTTTACATAGCGGTAATAGCCGTCTATATTTTCTTTGAGTTTGTGGTGATCAATTACCGCCCTGTGTTGATAGAAGGAAAACTTGAAGCATCATATCCGTCATCTACAACCGTGCTTGTTATGTGCGTTATGTCGACCGCTTTAATGCAGTTGGGTGAACGGATGAAGAATAAAACAATAAGAATAGTTATAAATTCTTGTATATTGCTTTTTATAGCATTTATGGTTATTACAAGGGCAATATCAGGCGTGCATTGGATCAGCGATATAATCGGTGGTTGCCTGATAAGCGGCTGTCTTATATCACTTTATAGCTTTTTGATCTCAAAAAAGAAAAGCCTCGCCGAGTAAAATCGGTGAGGCTCTTTTATTTATTTGATTTTCAAAACGCAGGCATCACCCGGATCAATAGTATCGGGCGTGCCATATATTACGTCGTATTTAGCATTTTCATTCCAAACAAGTGCGCTATCTTGCTTTTTGTCGGAATAATTAATGATTACAACGTAGGTGTCCTCGTCATTGCTGTGATATGTTATGCGGAGCGCAGGATTGCTTGTGATAACTGTCTTGCTTGTGGTGATTTCTTTTGCAAAAAGGTTATATATCTTGTATTTACCCGAGTCAATAGTGCCGTGCTTGTCGATAAGTGATGCTTCAAGAGGCGCGTCGAGATAATAAACGTAACCCTTGCCGTATTTGTTCTTAAGGAGCATCGGTGCTCCTTCTTTATCTGTGAGAATAATCTCTGCGGTAGTAGGAGCAAGAATTCTTTCAACTGCGGATTCAAGGATCTCTTCATTGCCGCATAGGCTTATGGCGCGATTTTTTGCCACATTGCAGGAGTCAACTATACGTGCGCCAATAAATTCCTCAAATTCCGTGAGTATGGCGTTGTTGTTCGATATGTAAAGGGTTGATCCGCTATATACACGTGCTTTGAGCTCATCATATTTTGTCTTATCCATCACCTCGATACCGTTTATCGAAGGCAAAATATATAATTTTGATTCAGGAACAGACGCCTTAACGTCGGCAAACGTGATAGAAATCCCGGCTTGTGATGCAAGAGAATAGGTTGAATATGCAACGCCCCAATGGTTGATATCGCGGCTTAAAAGACAAACCGCATCAACCTCCTTTTTGGGAAGGGAAGTAGGAAGGTGCTTTATAGCGTCAGCAAATCGTTTCATTTCGATGAGCGCAGGCTTGGGCTGATATCCCGTGCGGAAAAGACCGAGATATCTTTCTATCATATTCCAAGCGTACGGGGCGTAATCAAACTCGTTCTGGTCAAATGCGCACCACCAAAGAAGACCTGCCTGTCCTGTTGCCCATGCGGAAAACAGTTGACAACGCATAAAGGTTGCCGCCGCTTCGTCACTGCAAACCTCAGGCCCCATAGTTCCAACCTCTTCAACAAGCACAGGCTTTCCACCGAGAGAGGTGTAAAGCTCTCCCTCTGCCGCCGCGTGCAAAAGCGTGTGTGTTGACACGGTGAAGTCAGCCCTTGTGTGTGCGCCCCAGTAGGGGTAGGGGTGTGTGGTAAGGATATCCGTCAGCTCTCCTTGATCGGCAATAGTCCACGCATTATCAATGCGGAGCCCGTGCATACCCGAGATAACCTGTCTTGTATTATCTGCCGCTTTTATGGTGTTGGACACCATAGCAGTCCAGGTGTACGCTTCGCTTCTATTTGATACGTCGGAAATGCAGTTGCATTCGTTGCCAAGGTCCCAGGCATATATCGCAGGCATATCCTTTGTCATTTCAACAAATCCCTTGATATATTTTACTGTGAGTGCGGTTGCTCTTGCATCCGTTATTAGATTCATATTGTAAAGCGCCGGCGGCACAAACATTCTGCCGCTCATCCAACCCGTAACGATTCCAACAATAAGCTTTAATCCATGCTTCTGTGCAAGACAGCATAGTGTGCGGAATTTTTTAATAGAATTCTCGTCAATATAATATGGGTTTTTGGGTAAGGTTCCGTTGGACATACGGTATTCGTGCAGCTGCATGCCATAATGATAGCAGGGTTCAATTGGCTGAAAATCTCGCCAGATAGGAAACACGCGTATGTATTCCATTCCGTATTCTTTAAGATGTGCAAAATCCTTATCAACCGTTTGTTCATTCCACTTTTTCCACATTTCAGTGCCGGAATCAGACGCCCAATAATTGCATCCAATCATAAAGTTCATAGTAAAAAACCTCGGATTTTTTATCATTATAGGTATTTTAGCATATTGATAAGTCTTTGTAAAGAAAAATATGAGAGTTATATTAAATAAATCTTGTTTTTTTAATTAGAATGTGATAGAATGAAAGAAAAAGGGGAAATTTATGCCAAACGATAAATCCTATAAGATCAGCACGAAGCATAGAAATCTTTTCCTTCGTGTAACTCCCGGCCACTTTGCAACAAGCCATAGCCATATTAACTATTATATCGATGTCTCAACGCAAAAGGCAAGACTTTCCGAAGCAACTGCGCTTGCACAAGAGCTGGTAAGTTATTACAGCTCAACAACAATAGTTGATACAGTGCTTTGCCTTGACGGTACACAGGTTATAGGAACTTGTATAGCCAACGAGCTTACAAAGTCTAAGTTTAACAGTATAAATGCACATCAGACGATATACGTTTTAGCTCCCGAGTATACCTCGAGCAGCCAGATAATATTCAGAGACAGTGCAACCCCTATGATCCAAGGAAAGAATGTGCTTATCCTTGCAGCATCTGTAACAACAGGTTATACAACAAAGTCCGCTATAGAAGCAATAAACTATTACGGCGGTAGAGTTGCCGGAATTGCTTCTATATTTGCAACGGCTGGCAGCTGTATGGGACACACGGTTCGTTCGGTATTCAATCCCAACGACCTTCCCGGATATGCTTCATACCCCTTCCATGAATGTCCTATGTGTAGGGCGGGGCAGAAGATCGATGCGCTTGTAAACAGCTTTGGATTCTCTAAAATATAAAAATGAGGATGTCGCTTAGCGGCATCCTTAACTAATAAAAGGAGACTTTTTATGCATCCATCATGGATATGGCTCGATAATAACGGCGCCAATGATGATACTTATGCGGAGTTTAAAACGCAGTTTAATTCACACGGGGGCAATGTAAAGCTTAAAATAAGCTCCGATAGCTTTTGCGCTGCATACGTTAACGGTAATCTTGCGTTTTTTACCGGATGTGCAGATTATCCGCACTACAAGCTTTATGATGAAGTAGACGTTAGTGGACTTTGTAAAGAGGAGAATGAGCTTTACGTTATTGTGTGGTATCACGGTACCGACACTCAAACTTATATAAGAGCCGATGCAGGCTTGTGGTTTGAGATTTGCGAGGGTGACGAGTGTATTGCCGTAAGTTCTGCCGACACACTTGGAAGGCCTAATATGAATTACAAGCACGGATGTTGCAAAAATATAACCCATCAGCTTGGATATTCATTTTTCTATGATAACACTGTAAAAAATGATATTAACTACACCCCGTGTGTTGTTATTGATAAGCTTACACCTGTAAAAAGACCTCAGAAACCGCTTGTTCTTACCGGCAGAGAACCTGTAAGCTACACAAACAAGGGAGATCATATACTTGTTGACCTTGGACGCGAGGTTGCAGGCTATGTTGATCTTAACTTTGAATCAAGCGAGGAACAGGACTTGCTCTTCACGTACGGCGAGCATCTTGAGGTAGGTAAGGTTTTGCGTGAGGTCGGAGGACGTGACTTCAGCTTTGAATTCAAGGCAAAGAAGGGAAGGAACACCTGGTTTATTCCACTTCGCAGAATTGCATGCAGATACATAGAGGTGTATTCTAAGGCTCCCATCAGCATTGGATATATCGGCATTCAGCACGTTTATTATCCTATGACGGAAATAGAGAGAAGTTTTGGTGATGAGTTGCTTGATAAAATCTACTCTGTCAGCGTAAGAACGTTAAGACTTTGTATGCATGAGCACTACGAGGATTGCCCTTGGAGAGAGCAGGCTCTCTATGCTCTTGACAGTAGAAATCAGATGCTTTTTGGTTACACAGCATTCCGTGAGACCGAATACGCAAGATCAAACCTTCTCTTGATAAATCAGGGTATCAGAGATGACGGCCTTCTTTCTATATGTTTCCCTGCAGGAAGTGACGTGCCGATCCCATTTTTCTCGCTTGCATTTATATTGCAGGTTGCTGAATACGTTGAGTTCACAGGTGATACCGACCTGCTTAAGGAAACCGAGAAGACGATTTCAAGGATAATATCAACGTTTGAGCAGCGCAAGGGTGATAACGGACTTATCCCAACGCTTGAGCCGCCGTATTGGAATTTCTACGAGTGGAGCGAGGGTAATGACGGTGATCTTCACGGAGTCTACAAGGGAAGGTACAGGCACGACTACGATCTTATACTCAACGCAATGTTTGTATATGTTCTAAACGTATATAACAGGGTAACAGGCAAGAATTACGCCGTTGAGCCCACCGCTAACGCTATTAAAAATACGCTCTACGATAAGGAGCGCGGACTTTTCAAGATCTCCGAAAATGGCACGCTCTTCGGTCAGCTCGGAAATGCTATTGCGATTCTTGCAGGCCTTGGTGATGAGAGCATAGCGGAGAAGATAGCGCAGTGTCTGGACATGACACCTGCCACGCTTTCGATGAAACCGTTTATATACGACGCTCTCCTTAAATTCGGAGATAAGTACGAGAGCTACGTTATCGAGGACATAAAGACCGTTTACAAAAAAATGCTTGATTACGGTGCAACGAGCTTCTGGGAAACAGAGCTTGGTTGGCGTGATTTTGACGATGCAGGCAGCCTTTGCCACGGTTGGAGCGCCTCGCCTGTACACTACCTTACAAAGATCCTAAAGAAATAAAGAAAAATGCGGAGAAAATTCTCCGCATTTTTTTATAGCATATCAGCGATGTCGTATATAAGCTTTTGCGACTTTTCCCAGCCAAGGCAGGGGTCGGTAATGGATTTTCCGTAAACCTCGCAGTCGCTTATCTTCTGCGCTCCGTCCTCAATATATGACTCTATCATCAAGCCCTTAACGAGAGATTTGACCTTAGGATCGTAGTTACGGCTCTCAAGCACCTCTTTTGCAATTCTCGGCTGCTCAAGATATCTTTTTCCGGAGTTTGAATGGTTTGTGTCAACGATGACCGCGGGGTTTGTAAGACCCGATTTCTCGTACGCCTCGTAAAGACCTATAAGATCCTCGTAGTGATAGTTAGGATGTGTCTTTCCTGTTCTATCAACGTATCCGCGCAGAATTGCGTGTGCGTAAGGGTTACCCATGCACTTAACCTCCCATCCTCTGTAGCAGAAAACGTGAGAGTGCTGAGCGGCGGTGATCGAGTTCATCATAACAGAAATATCGCCGCTTGTGGGGTTCTTCATACCAACCGGAACGTCCATTCCCGCTGCAGTAAGTCTGTGCTGCTGGTTTTCAACAGAGCGCGCACCAACTGCAATGTAGGCGATAAGGTCGGAAAGGTATCTGTGGTTTTCGGGGTAAAGCATCTCGTCTGCACAAGCCATTCCTGTTTCCTCAACCGCTCTCATGTGAAGCTTGCGTATAGCGATAATGCCCTTAAGCAGGTCAGGATCTTCATTGGGGTTAGGCTGGTGGAGCATTCCCTTGTAGCCGTCGCCGGTTGATCTCGGCTTGTTGGTGTATATTCTGGGGATGATAAGGATCTTGTCCTTAACCTCTTCCTGCACCTTTCTCAAGCGGTAGATGTAATCGAGTACAGAGTCCTCATTGTCTGCGGAGCAAGGGCCGATAACAAGCGCGAACTTGTCGCTCCTTCCTGAAAGAATATCCTCAAGCTGGCCAACAACCTCGTTCTTGGTTTTCTCAACGAATGGGGATACGGGGAATTGTTCTTTTATTTCCTTAGGAATCGGGAGTTTTCTGTTGAATATCATGTTCATTGTTTTAATTTCCTTTCGCGTTAGGACTTTGGCTTGTCAAAAAGCCCTCTTCTTTGTGTTGAGGCTCTCATCTTTTCCATGAGCCCCTCGGAATCATCTGCCGCAATCATTTCTTTAAAGCTTGTAAATTCCTTGATAAAGGAATCCATCTCGTTGATAAGGTATTCCTTGTTTATCAGGAAAAGCTCTGCCCACATTCGCTCGTTTATCTTAGCGATCCTTGTAAGATCTCTGAATGAGTCGCCTGTATATCGCTCAAGCTCGGGTGTATCGTTGCAGTTCATAAGCGAAACTGCAATGCAGTGCGTGAGCTGGGAGAGAAATGCGATCATTTCGTCGTGCTTTTCGGGATCGAGGATGGATATTCTTGCAAAACCAAGTTCTTCTCCAAGCTTTTTAATAACGTTGATCGCTTCTTCCGTGTTATCGGATGTGGGGGTAATGATATAGTTTGCGCCCTTAAAGACTGAGGCGTCACTGAACTCAACGCCGCTTCTCTCACGTCCTGCCATAGGGTGAGCAGAAACGAACTCAACATCATCGCGCAGAATTGATTTTACCTCTTTTACAACGCTTGTTTTTACACCAGAAACGTCTGTGATAAGTGTTCCCGGTGATAACAAATGCTGATTTTCCTTAAGCCACTTGATAAACACGGTAGGATAAAGTGCAAAGATCACCAGCTCAGAGTCGGCAATCAGCTCTTTATCTATCTTTGTAGTTCCATAGGATATTATTCCGTGCTGAAGCGCGTATTCAATATCCTTTTCTTCTTTTGTGATACACCTAACGGTATAACCTTGATTCGTGAGGGAGGCCGCATAGCTGCCGCCTATAACACCAAGACCTATTATGAGTATTTTTGTGTTTTTATTAAGCGTCAAGACAACTTACCTCTATTCCGAGCGAAGAAAGATCATCAAAGAATCCGGGGTAGCTTTTGTTAACAACCTCGGTGTCATTAATGATGCCGCCTGTTATCGTAAGTAAAACCGAAAGCGCCATAACGATTCTATGGTCATTGTGAGCATTCAGTTCTTCTGTAGGTGCGTGCATTTCGGTGGGGTATATAACGACTGTGTCGTCATATACGGTAACAGACGTGCCAAACTTTTTAAGTTCGTTCGCCATCGCCACCGCTCTGTCGCTCTCTTTGATCTTAAGTCGTCTTGTCCCTGTAAAAATTCCGCCGTATTTTGCCGCCGCAACGGCAAAAAGTACAGGGCCGAGATCGGGGCAGTCGCCTATGTGAATAGAAGGCACGCCCATATTAAGCATTTCAAAATACTTCTTATAGATTCTGTCGCCCTGAATAGAATCTTCTCTTAAACCGCATATGTTGACTTCAGAGCCAAAAAGATTTAAAGCATCAGGGAATGACGCGCCGGAATAATCACCCTCAACCGTTGCATCGGTGGGAAGGTATTTCTGATTTCCCGGGATTTTTATTGTGTATTCGTCAAACCATTCGGCAACAACGCCGAACTGCTTGAGCGCACTTATAGTCAATTCTATATAAGACTTGCTTTCTAGGGGCGGAGTTATCTTTATAACACTGTCTTTTTTTGCTAAAGGAAGTGCAAAAAGCAACCCGGAAATAAACTGGCTGCTTACGTTGCCGGGGAGCGAAAATTCTCCGCCGGAAAGTTTGCCCTTAACAGCTATTGTGCTCTCATCACTTGCAAACGTAAGTCCGCGCTCGGAAAAGAGCTTTTTATAAACGCCCATCGGCCTTGCCATAAGGCTTGGTGCACCGTTGAACACGGTGATATTATCGCTCAGCATTACGATAGGGATCATGAATCTCAGCGTACTGCCGCTTTCGTTGCAGGGGAGCGGAGAGCTCGCCTTGATGTTGTGTGCAGATATTCCCTTAACGTGTACGTCATCACCTTCTTCGGTGATTACAACTCCGATTGCACGAAGGCATTCTATCGTTGCGGCAACGTCATCACATCTCGAAATACCGCGCACACAGCATTCGCCATCGGCAAGCGCCGCGCAGATAAGCATTCTGTGTGCCATGCTTTTTGAGGGTGGTGCCAAGATGCTGCCTTGCGCTATTCCTTTTTTTATTTCTAACTTCATTGTTTCACCGTTATTTGCTCTTTGTAAAGTAGTCTATTGCTTCCTTGTATCCGTTGATGCCGTGGCCGATAATTCTTTCCTTTGCCACAAGGGATACGTAGCTTATCTTTCTGAAATCTTCGCGCTCATCCACCTTTGAGATATGAACCTCAACTGTGGGGATAGCGGTTGATTTAATAGCATCAAGAAGTGCAATGCTGGTGTGAGTATATGCACCGGGATTTATAATAAGTCCGTCAGCACCGTTAAAGTAGGCTTCCTGTATCTTATCAACAAGCGCGCCTTCGTGATTCGACTGGTAAAGCTCAACCTCAACACCGCTTTCGTTTGCATATGAGTTGATCATCTCGCAAAGATCCTTGTATGAGGTCTTGCCGTAAATGTCGGGCTCTCTTATGCCAAGCATATTAAGGTTAGGGCCGTTTAAAACGTATATTTTCATTTGTAAAAATCCTCTTTGATTTTATGGGTTGCGTCGTCTATGCTTCCGTTTGACGGAACAGTAACGTCGGCACATTTTTCGTACAGTCCGTGCCTTGCGTTATAGAGAGATGTAAGTGCCTCGCGGTCGGACGAAAGCGGTCTTGAGTCGGTAGGGAACAGAAGCTCAAGATCTCTGTCGATAAAGTATATCCTTCCGTTTTGTCTTAGTGCATTAACGTTGTTTTCGTCAAGAATTGCTCCACCTCCGGTTGCAATCACAATGCCACATCTCTTTGATACCTCAAGAATGACTTCAGATTCAATCTTTCTGAACGTTGCCTCTCCGCTATCACGGAAAATTTCAGGGATAGCCTTGCCGGTATGCTGTTCGATAAGTGCGTCCGTGTCAACAAACTCCTTGCCGATCTCCTTTGCAAGCACCTTGCCTACCGTACTTTTTCCGCAAGAAGGCATTCCGGTGAGAACAATATTCGTTTTATCCGAGATAAGCTTCTTATAAACCTTCCTTGCAATGCCTTGGTCGATCTTTGAGTCTGTGAAGAATTCTGATGCATATATAGCCTGCATTATAAGCATATAAAGTCCGCCAAGTGCCTTAACTCCCATTCTTTGAGCTGTGAGGATAAGGTTGGTCTTTATGGGGTTATAAACTGCGTCTATAACTCCGTGGAGTGAGCCGAACTTATCAAGCTCTATCGGGCAGGATTCATTCTTGGGGTACATACCGACAGGGGTCGTATTCACAATGATCTCGGTGTCGGTGTGTTTGGAATAAAGCTCGTTATAGTCAATTCTTCCGTCATCAGCTTTGCGGCTGACAGTGAGGATCTCTCTTGCTCCGAGGTAGGATAAAACCGCTTTTGCAGTTTTTGCTGTTCCGCCGCTTCCAAGGATCGCACACTTCCTGCCACTTATGTCAAGTCCAAGCTCATCTATCAGAGCCACCATGCCTAAGAAGTCGGTGTTATAGCCGCAAAGCTTGCCGTCTTTTTTTACAACAGTGTTTACAGCGCCGATCTTCTTTGCGTGCTCGTCTATCGAGTCAAGATGGGGAATAACCGCTTCTTTATAAGGAATTGTAACGTTGATTGCGTTAAAGTCTGCTTCCGTCATAAAATCCGAAAGCTTGTCCTTCTCGATTTCCTTGAGCTCATATTCGTAGTCTGCTATAAGGTTGTGTATTTCTTTTGAAAAGCTGTGCCCGAGCTTTTCTCCAATACATCCGTATTTCATATGTTGTGTCCTTTATTTAAGGTAATCTGTTCCGTATCTTACGGTGAGCATATCTGCGATCGCAATTGCAACAAGCGCGTCAACAACCGCGCGTGCCCTGTGTATGATCGCCGGGTCGTGTCTGCCTTCAATGGCAATGCTCGTGTTTTCTCCCGTAGCCAGATTTACAGTGCTCTGTTCTTTATAAATTGAGGGGGTGGGTTTTACGGCGCATCTGAATATTATCGGCATTCCGTTTGAGATACCTCCGTTGATACCGCCGTTGTTATTTGTTTCGGTAATGATAGCTCCGTTTTCGATTCTGAGGCTGTCATTTGCCTGTGAGCCCGAAAGATCTGCAAAACCAAATCCTGCACCGAACTCAACACCCTTTATGCCGGGAATGGAGAAAAGAAGATGGGAGAGCACGGATTCAACACTGTCAAAGAAAGGTTCGCCAACGCCTGCCGGAACACCGTAAACGTAGCTTTCAAGGATTCCGCCGATGCTGTCGCCGCCTTTGCGCGCTTCGTCGATCTTCTCTTTCATCAGCTCCTCTTTGCAGGCAGAAACCGTAGGGAAGTGCTTTTTGGATAGCGCCATAACGTCGTTGACGTTTGTGATTGCATCATCCTTGATTCCGCCAAGATAGCTGATATGTGTTCCGATAAGGATGCCCTTGTCTTCAAGCGCTTTTTTAATAATGGCTCCGGCCGCAACAAGTGCCGCTGTAATTCTTCCCGAAAAATGTCCGCCGCCGCGATAATCCTGGAAACCGTGATATTTGCATTCGGCAGTGTAGTCTGCATGGCCGGGGCGGGGGGTGTTTTTAAGGCTTTCGTAATCACAGCTCCTTTTGGATGCGTTTTCGATAATAATGGTAAGGGGAGTTCCCGTTGTGTATCCTTTAAACTCTCCGCTTATTATCTGAAACTCGTCCGCCTCGCGCCTTGTGGTTGATATTGTGCCGTGCGGCTTTCTTAAATCAAGGCATGAATTTATATATTCTTTGTCGATCTTTATTCCGGGTGCAATTCCGTCAATAACCGCGCCAATATGCGTGCCGTGGCTTTCGCCAAACAATGTTATTGATATTGCATTTCCAAACGTATTCTTCATTACTTTAAGTTTTCCTCAACAAGATTTTTAAATTCTGATACTGTCATTTTCTTGATTTCGTGTGTGCCCGCTTTGTTAACGAGTATAACGGAGATTCCGTTGCCGTCAGCCTTTTTGTCGTGCGCAACAAAGGAAAATGCCTTATCAATCGAAACAGGGGATTTTGTAGGAAGATCAAATTTCTTGAGCAACTTATAGAGTCGCTCTCGTATCTCTTTTTCGCAAACAGGGATCATTCCTATTGCAACGCACTCTCCGTGCAGGAGCGTTCCGTCGGTCGCCGCCTCAATTCCGTGACCGAGGGTGTGCCCGAGGTTGAGGATTTTTCTGATACCCGATTCGCGCTCGTCCTCTTCTACAACCGCTTTTTTGATCTTGAGAGATTCTGTGATAACGGTTTCTATGTTTGATTCGTTTATATCGTTTTCTTCTATATATGATAAAAGGCTTTCGTTCGAGGTGAGCGCCATTTTTATAGCCTCTGCCATTCCTGCGCTGTACTGCCTTTTGTCAAGAGTATTGAGAGTTTCTGTATCTATAAGAACACCCTTGGGCTGATAGAAAGCACCAACAACGTTCTTAGCACCCATAAAGTCGATCGCTGTCTTTCCGCCTATCGAGGAGTCGAGCTGTGAGAGTAGGGTAGTGGGAACGTTGTAAAAATCCACGCCGCGCATATAGAGTGATGCGGCAAGGCCGGATATATCTCCAACAACACCGCCGCCTACGGCTATCACAGCGTCTTTTCTTGTCATTTGGAATTCAAGCATTGCCTTGAGTATTTCAGAAAGTGTATCGATGTTCTTTGATGCTTCGCCCGACTTTATAGTGTGGACTGTTGCATCCTTGCAGGATTTTGCAACTGCTGTTGAATATTCTTCAGGTACACCGTCATCTGTAACGATAAGGCATTTTCTGTTAAGATCAAAGTATTTTCCGGTATCGGAAAGAAGTCCCTGTCCTATTGTTATTTTGTATTCACCCTCAGGGAGTGCAAGAGTAAGTGATGTCATTTTTCCTCCAATTTGTTCTTAACGAACGTTCCGATCGATTTGAGCTTGTCGCAGTATTGTGAGAGCTCGTGCATCATTTCCTTACCTTCTTCTGTATGCACGTTTCCTTCTGCCTCAACG
>JAZLCY010000011.1:0-3510 GCA_045614485.1 Eubacteriales bacterium | reverse complement strand
CATCTTCCCCTTGGTTCCCAAGAACATTGCTATTATTGTTTACATGATCGGTCTTGTTGCATTCGGCCTTGGCATGGGCGTTTACACCTGTGTATCTTGGGCTATGATGGGCGACGCTATCGACTACAACGAATGGAAGACCGGCAAGCGCGAAGAAGGCGTTGTATACTCTCTCCACTCCTTCTTCCGTAAGCTCGCTCAGGGTATCGGTCCCGCAGTTGCTCTTATCATCATGCAGGGCATGGGTTACGTTAACAACGCTGTCGACCCTGAAACAGGCGCTGAATTCATCGACGTAACACTCCTTTCTTGGGACTTCGCGGTTGAACTCAGATACCTCGTTGCGATTCTCTTCCTCGCATCCGCAGTTATGCAGTTCGTAGGTCTCGGTCTTATCTACAACCTCGACAAGAAGACTCTAGCTAAGATGAATGCAGATCTCGGCCGCGACGTTGAGGCTGACGACATTCTCACATACACAACTGCTGAAGACAACGACAATCTCGCATAATTTCCTGTGAAATTTAATTGACATTTTCGGTGCCCGACGGTATAATTTATTGTCGGGCATCTTTGATAAACCCATACTCAAGGAGAAAAACATGAGAAATATTATTAACATTAACAACGGCTGGCTTTTCGCAAAGGACACACAGGACATCAATGTCTCTGAGTGCACAGAAATAAACCTCCCTCACTCTTGGAACGCAGAGGACGGTATGGACGGCGGTAACGATTACTTCCGTGGCTACTGCACATACAAGAAGACCGTAAACAAGTCTGAACTCCCCGCCACCGACCTCTACTACATCGAATTAAGAGGTACAAACTCCTCCGCAGACGTGTACGTAAACGGCAAGAAGCTCGCTCATCACGATGGCGGATACTCCACTTGGAGAGTTGACATCACAGAAGAGCTTGGAGAGGGCACGGAGATCGCTGTAGTTGTAGAAAACACAATCAACGAAACAGTATATCCGCAGATGGCGGACTTCACCTTCTACGGCGGTATCTACAGAGACGTTAACGTTATTTGCGTAAACAAGTCTCACTTTGACCTCGATTACTACGGCGCGCCCGGCCTTAAGATCATTCCCACAGTGAGTGGATCCGACGCTACAGTTGAGGTTGAAGTATTCGTAAAGAATCTTAAGGAAGGTCAGAAACTCGTTTATGCGATCTACGATAAGGAAGAAAACGAGCTTCAGAAGATCGAAACTACAGAAACAAAGGCTACATTTGAAATTAAGAATGTGCATCTCTGGCACGGCAGACGCGACCCCTACCTCTACTGCTGCGAGGTTGAAATCGTAGAAAACGGTGAGGTTCTTGACAACGTTTGCAACCGCTTCGGCTGCCGTACGTTCAAAATCGATCCCGATCGCGGCTTCATTCTCAACGGCGAGGAATATCCCCTCCGCGGCGTATCCCGTCACCAGGACAGATGGGGCTTCGGTAACGCTCTCCTTCCCGAGCATCACGTAGAGGATATGGACCTCATCTGCGAGGTTGGCGCTACAACCATTCGTCTTGCTCACTATCAGCACGATCAGTTCTTCTACGATCTCTGCGACGAGCGCGGTATGGTTATCTGGGCTGAGATCCCCTACATCTCCAAGCATATGCCGACAGGTCGCGAGAACACGATCTCCCAGATGAAGGAGCTCGTTTCCCAGAACTATAATCACCCCTCAATCGTTGTATGGGGACTCTCCAACGAAATCTCCATCGGTGGATCCGACGAGGATCTTCTTGAAAACCACCGCATCCTCAATGATCTCGTTCACGAGATGGATAAGACACGTCTCACAACCATCGCTGCAGTTTCTATGTGCAAGATGGATGACCCGTACCTCCAGATTCCCGACGTAGTATCCTATAACCACTACTTCGGCTGGTACGGCGGTGATACCTCTATGAACGGTCCTTGGTTCGATAAGTTCCACGATATGCATCCCACAATTCCGATCGGCTGCTCCGAGTACGGCTGTGAAGCTCTCAACTGGCACACAAGCAACCCGAAGCAGGGCGACTATACTGAGGAATATCAGGCATACTACCACGAGGAGCTTATAAAGCAGCTCTTTACCCGTAAGTACATCTGGGCTACGCACGTATGGAATATGTTTGACTTCGGTGCGGACGCAAGAGCCGAGGGCGGCGAGAACGGACAAAACCACAAGGGTCTCGTAACCTTTGACCGCTCCTACAAGAAGGACTCCTTCTATGCATACAAGGCATGGCTCCGCTCTCCTGAGGAGGATCCCTTTGTACACCTCTGCGGCAAGAGATACGTTGACCGCCTTGAAGACGTAACGAAGGTTACAGTTTACTCCAACCTTCCCGAGGTTGAGCTCATCGTAAACGGCGAGAGCATCGGCAAGAAGACAGCAAGTGATCACTTCTTCTACTTCGACGTTAAGAACGTTGGAGAGTCCACGATCGTTGCAAAGGCGGGCGACTTCACTGACGAAGGCAAGATCCGCAAGGTAGACGAGATGAACATGGACTACGTTCTTGTTGAAAAGGGCGCGGTTCTCAACTGGTTCGACATCAATGCTCCCGAGGGACGCTTCTCTCTCAACGACAAGATCTCCGATATTATGGAGTCCAAGCTCGGTAAGCTCTGGTTCCTCGGAATGGGTCTCAAGCTCAAGAAGAAAATGGACGCAAACAAGAAAGAGAAGGAAAAGGGCAAGAAGTCAGGCGGATTCGACGTTGATCTCAAGGCTGATGGCGGCCTTATGCAGATGATGGGAGGCTTTACTGTTCTCCGACTCACAAGCATGATGGGCATGATGAATATCAGCTTCACAAAGGAAGAGCTTCTCAAGCTCAATAAGCAGCTCAACAGAATCAGAAAGCCCCGCAAGTAATTAAATTTCACTCAGAAACTTAAAAAGGTCGATAGTCTAAAAGCTATCGACCTTTTTCGCTAAAGGAAGTTGATACAGACTGCTGATTGAATGGAGATTGGTTACTCCTACCTTCAGCAGTCTGTATAGAAGCATTCATTCCATAATCCCTGGCGATTAGTGCCTTGGATTCACCGGCTTGAGTGCGTTTGTTATTTTAACTGTAAAACTGGCAATAAAAAATCGTCGGTAAAAAAACAAGTTGTGGGTGCACTAAGATTCCAAGGCTTTGCTTGGCAAGTCAGACCAAAAAAGATATCGGTTTTAGATTTTATTTTGAATAAATCTTTTCTTCCAAACGTCTAATCAAGTTGATGAAACGTTCTTCTTTTCTGAGTTTGTTCAACCATCCCCACCGAGCATACTCTGCGTCCGCAAGACATTCGATTTCACATTTGGGGAATATTTCTGCAAATACTTCAAACTGTCCATTTTCTAATGTATATGCAAGAGTTTTTCTTGACCCTAAACTGCCTGAATTATCCTCGGAATGAACAGTAGCTTTCAATACATCAAGTGCGGGAGAGGTACTGTACAGCTCAGTTCCGTCGGGCATATCCATTATTTTTTCCATTAGTTTTATAACATCTTCAAG
>JAZLCY010000010.1:0-6534 GCA_045614485.1 Eubacteriales bacterium | reverse complement strand
CCGGGCCATCCTCTCTGTGAAGATGCAGCGCACCATTGAGAAGGTGGCTGAGCTGGAGCAGATGGAGGTTTCCGAGGAGGAGCTGAACACCGCCATGGAAGTGGTCTGCCGCCAGAACAACATGAGCATGGAAATGCTGATGCCCTACATCGATGAGGAGTTCACCGCCGCCATCACCCGCAGCGTGATGATGGGCAAGGTCATGCGCCTGATCCGGGATGCCGCCGAAGTGACCGAGGCAGAATAAGTAGGGAATAATCGATATAAAAAGTCCGAAAAAGCAGGAGTTTTCTCCTGCTTTTTTTATCTGTTTCTATCTTTCATAGTGCGCTCTATAAGTCTGTCTGCATCGCGCTTTGCGGTGCTCTCGCGTTTGTCGTAAAGCTTTTTACCTTTGCAAAGTCCTATCGCCATTTTAACGTAAGAACCTTTAAAGTAAAGAGAGAGGGGAACAAGGGTATATCCGTCACGCGAGATAAGTCCTGTCAGCTTCATTATTTCTCTTTTGTGCATTAAGAGCTTTTTGGGGCGCAGGGGATCTTTGTTAAAGATATTTCCGTGGTCATAGGGGCTTATATGTACGCCGAGGGCAAACATCTCGCCCCCGTCTATTTCGCAATATGAATCCTTGAGGTTAACACCGCCCGCTCTCAGCGATTTTACCTCTGTGCCGAAAAGCTCAACACCAGCTTCATATACTTCTTCAACGAAGTAGTCGTGTCTGGCTTTTCTATTGTCGGCAATTATTTTGTTTTCCTTCTTTTCTGCCATTTCGCACTCCTTGGTAATTCATCGCTTTATTTTAACACACAAAGTAATAAAAATCAATGTTTTTGCGAAAAAGCATCTGAAATTAATTCCAGCATCTTGAATTTAACGTTATATCCACCGCTCGTTATAAGTGTGAATTCTTCGTCGGTGTATTTTTTCACCGCGTCGTCAACAGGTGCAGATTCCGTTGCGGCATCCAGGCAGAGGGGAGGGTACATAACGCACCACCAGTTCCTTCCTTCGCCCTCGCCGATAATGATTCTCAAAGAGGTGTATATTCCTTTTGGCAGTGTAAAGCCCTCGTATTCGCGTGTGTCATACCACTCTTTGCCAATAGATACCTCAACGTTGTATGAATATCCGCGCATCCTTATTTGCTCTTCGCAGAAAAGCTCGATTTCATCAAGCACACCTAAAAGTGTCTGTTCCGCTTCGTTAGCAGAGGAAATAGAAGAGAGCCGTCCGCCATATTCATCGAGCACCTCGTCGCGTAGTTCGTATTTTAGTGCCTGATCCTCATCGCTGTCCGAATTCGCGAGAATATGTAGTCTTACTGTGTCGTCGTAGACTGCCGCCTGTGCATCTGTGGGCATTACAGCTATCATAAGTGCCGCGATAAGCAAGGTCAGGGCAGGGGTGAAAATTTTGTTTTTCATTTTTGTATTTCCTGTTCCTTTCGTAGTTGCACCCATTTTTGACAGAGATAGGTCCTTTTATTCAATAAAAATCAAATCCTTGTTGACTTTCCATTTTATGTATGCTAATATATTTATATAAATAAAATATAAGGAGCATCATTATGATTCCAAACGTTCCCGCTATTCAGGACCCCAAGAAATATTCCGAGTTTGATCTTCCTCGCGCAAAGGTTGAGGCAGCTCTTAACGAGGCATACAAGAAAATAGATAAGCTCATTGAGCAGGTTGGATATAAGTTTCCCAACGAGTACAGCAAGAACAACGTTTATGAAACCGTTGAGAACACTTTCGGCTGGGGTAACGGCTTCTGGTCCGGTATTCTCTGGCATGCATACCAGCTCACCGGCAATGAAAAATATAAGGAAGTTATGCTCGGCCAGATTCCCAGCTACACCAAGAGAATCACCGAGAAGATCGGCGTAAACCATCACGATATGGGCTTCCTTTACTCCCTTTCCTGCGTAGCAGCATATAAGCTCACCGGCAATGAGGAGGCTAAGAATGCAGCTATTATGGCGGCAGATCATCTTACCACCCGTTACAGAGAGTGCGGCGGATTTATTCAGGCTTGGGGTAACGTAAACGATCCTAAGGACAACCGCCTTATCATAGACTGCCTTCTTAACATTCCGCTTCTCTATTGGGCAAGCGAGGTAACAGGCGATCCCAAGTACGATAAGATCGCTTGGACACACTTCAACACCACCATCGGTGTTTGCTGCCGTCCCGATGCAAGCACCTACCACACTTACTATTTTGATCCTGAAACCGGCGCTCCCGTAAAGGGCGTTACCCACCAGGGCGCGTTTGACGAGTCTGCTTGGGCAAGAGGTCAGGCTTGGGGTATTTACGGTCCTATGCTTACCCGTACGTATAAGGAAAGCGATGGCGCTATGCAGGTATTCAAGGCAACCAGCTCCTACTTCCTTAACAACCTTCCTTCTGACTACGTTCCTTTCTGGGATCTTTGCTTTAAGGACGGTTCTACCGAGCCTCGCGACACTTCTTCTGCGGCTATTGCTTGCTGCGGTATGCTTGAGGCTATCAAGTACATGGCAAACGACGATCCCCTTCGTGCGATCTACGTAAACGCAGTAAACAGAATTATGAATGCGCTTATCGATGGATACACCAGCAAGGATTGTCCCGAGTCAAACGGTATTCTTATGCATCAGACCTATGCGCTTCCTCAGGGCATTGGTATTGACGAGCATAATATCTGGGGCGACTACTTCTTCATTGAGGCACTTCACAGACTTGTTGAGCCCGAGTGGAAGCTCTACTGGTAAATTTTCGGTGCTTTCGTATTTTTGCGAAACCAAAAGAAAAGCGGATGTTGTTGCATCCGCTTTTCCTTTTATCGCCGTTTTCTGCCTCGGATGTATGTTGATACATCTCTCAAAACGATTCAACAGTTTCAAAAGAAAAAAGAAGCGCGAGAATTTCTCGCGCTTCTTTTATATAATTCCTTACGCCTTGTTAGCAGAGCCGAAGAGCTCGATTTTTTCTCTAACGGTAGCCTTGATTGCCTCGGTACCGGGAGCGAGAAGCTTTCTGGGGTCAAATCCTTTGCCTTCAAGATCCTTGCCTGCTTCAACGTACTTTCTGGTGGCAGCTGCAAATGCAAGCTGACACTCGGTGTTAACGTTGATCTTAGAAACGCCAAGGCTGATAGCCTTCTTGATCATTTCCTCGGGAATACCTGTACCGCCGTGAAGAACGAGGGGCATATCGCCAACCTTCTCGCTGATCTTAGCAAGAACGTCGAAGTTAAGGCCTGCCCAGTTAGCAGGGTACTTACCGTGAATGTTGCCGATACCTGCTGCAAGCATGGTAACTCCAAGATCTGCAATCATCTTGCACTCGTTGGGGTCTGCAACCTCACCTGCGCCAACAACACCGTCTTCCTCGCCGCCGATAGAACCAACCTCAGCCTCGATAGAAAGGCCCTTCTCGTTGCAAACTGCAACAAGCTCCTTGGTCTTAGCGATGTTTTCTTCGATGGGGTAGTGAGAACCGTCAAACATAACGGAAGACAAGCCTGCCTCGATGCACTTGTAAGCGCCCTCGTATGAGCCGTGGTCAAGGTGGATAGCAACGGGAACGGTGATGCCGAGATTCTCGATCATACCCTTAACCATACCAACGATGGTGCTGTAGCCGCACATATATTTGCCCGCGCCCTCGGAAACACCGAGAATAACGGGGGACTTCATTTCCTCTGCGGTAAGAAGGATAGCCTTCGCCCACTCAAGATTGTTGATGTTGAACTGACCTACTGCGTAGTGACCTGCCTTAGCCTTGGTCAGCATTTCTTTTGCAGAAACTAACATTGTATATATCTCCTTAAAATTTATTAACCGATTTATTATACATCGAATTTAAAGAAAAATCAATATCTTTTCATCAAATTCCGCACTTATTTAATGAAATCATCGCGCATAGGAGTGAAAACGTCGAGCAACGCACCACTTTCGATACAGATGACGCCGTGCGGCACGTTCGGTGAGGTAACGTAGGTGTCGCCCTTTTCTATTATTTTTGTAACACCGTCAACCGTAGCCTCGAATTTTCCCGATAGAACGTAGGAAATCTGTGAGTGCGGATGTGAGTGCATAGCACCTACAGCTCCATCGTCAAAGGATACCTCAACCGCCATGATCTTATCATCATATGACAGGATCTTTCGTCTTACACCGCCGCCAAGCTCGGTGTAGGGAATCATATTATTCTTACTAAACATAACTTGCCCCTCCTTTTTCTATAATTCTATCATACCGGCACTGAAAAAGCAATAATAAAGCGCTAAAATGAAATAGCACAAAACTTTGCGAAACCTCTTGAATTTTGCTCTCATTCAGTATATAATAATATAATGTAATATTATTATTTAAAAACAGGACGGTTAAAACCATGCTTGACATTAAATTTTTAAGAGAGAATCCCGATCTCGTAAAGGAAAACATAAAGAAGAAGTTTCAGGATTCAAAGCTTCCCCTCGTTGATGAGGTTATTGAGCTTGATGAACAGATGAGAACCAATAAGAAGAAGGCAGATGACCTTCGTGCAAACAGAAACAAGGTTTCCAAGTCTATCGGCGCGCTTATGGGTCAGAAGAAGTTTGCTGAGGCAGAGGAAGCAAAGAAGCTTGTTTCCGAGCAGGCAGCTGAGCTTGCGGCTTGCGAGGCGCTTGAGGCTGAGCTTTCTGAGAAGGTAACTAAGATAATGATGGTTATCCCCAACATCATCGATCCCACCGTTCCCGTTGGTAAGGACGATTCCGAGAACGTTGAGGTAGAGAAGTTCGGCGAGCCCGTAACCCCCGATTTTGAGATTCCTTATCATACCGATATTATGGAAAAATTCTGCGGTATCGACCTTGACAGTGCAAGACGTGTTGCAGGTAACGGCTTCTATTACCTTATGGGTGATATTGCCCGCCTTCATTCCGCGGTTATTTCCTACGCGCGCGATTTTATGATCGACCGCGGATTTACCTACTGCATTCCTCCTTATATGATTCGTGCAAACGTTGTAACGGGAGTTATGTCATTTGCTGAGATGGAGGCTATGATGTACAAAATAGAGGGTGAGGACCTTTACCTTATCGGTACTTCCGAGCACTCAATGATCGGTAAGTTTATCGACCAGATCGTTCCCGAGGCAGAGCTTCCTTACACACTCACCTCATACTCCCCCTGCTTCCGTAAGGAGAAGGGCGCGCACGGTATCGAGGAGCGCGGTGTTTACAGAATTCACCAGTTCGAAAAGCAGGAAATGGTAGTTGTTTGTAAGCCCGAGGACTCGCCCGTATGGTTCAACAAGCTCTGGAAGAACACAGTTGATATGTTCAGAACCCTTGATATTCCCGTTAGAACTCTTGAGTGCTGCTCCGGTGACCTTGCAGACCTTAAGGTTAAGAGTATAGACGTTGAGGCATGGAGCCCCAGACAGCAGAAGTACTTTGAGGTAGGCTCTTGCTCAAACCTCGGTGATGCTCAGGCTCGCCGTCTTAAGATCCGCGTAAAGGGTGATGACGGTAAGAACTATCTTGCGCACACTCTTAACAACACCGTTGTAGCTCCTCCCAGAATGCTTATTGCATTCCTTGAGAACAACCTTAATGCAGATGGCTCTGTTAATATTCCCGTAGCTCTTCGTCCTTATATGGGCGGTTGCGAGGCTATTTATCCCAAGAGATGAATAACGAGATATTGATACTCGTCGGCCCGAGCGGAGTTGGTAAAACAACGGTTGCCTACAAGATGCTCGAAATGTGCGATGAATTTGAGTTTGTGCGCTCTGCAACGTCGCGCGCGCCGAGAGGAGACGGAAACGATAACGAATATATCTACGTAACAAGGGAAGAGTTTGCTGACCGCGTAAGCCGTGGCAGAATGCTTGAGCACGTAGAATATAGCGGAAATTATTACGGCACACCGGCATCGGAGGTAGAGAGAATACTTGCCCTTGGCAAAACACCTCTTCTTATCCTCGAGCTTAACGGTGCCAAGAACCTCAAAACCAATGCGAAGGATTTTAAAACGTTTGTTTTCTACATCTACGAGGAGCTTGACGTTATAGAGAAGCGCCTTACGGATAGAGAATTGCAGAATCCCACCGCCAAAGGTATGGAGGCCGTTGAAAAGAGAATGAAGGCAAACAAGAAGGATTATTCCGAAATGCGCGAGCTTCGTTCTATGTTTGATGCAACGATCAAAAACGTATCGGTAAACGATGCGGCAAATACTGTTATGGACGTGTTCCATAGGATGAAAAACGGTGAAGGGGCAGACGCTGAGCAGATAAGATCTGTTACTGAGGCGCTCTACCTTTCCGCAACCGAAAACTGATAATTAAACAAAAAGCAACCGCAACGATCTCGTTGCGGTTGCTTTTTTTGTTGTTCAACAGCCTATCAGCCGGCTATTGTTGCTATAACCTTGTTGGTAGCAATCTCGATAAGGTTGCCATCTGCAAGCATATAGAATTGGCTTTCAGAATCAACATTTATGCTGTAAAGGGAAGTGCCCACAAATGCTGTTTCTGCGATGTTGGAGATGTT
>JAZLCY010000009.1:0-10470 GCA_045614485.1 Eubacteriales bacterium | reverse complement strand
TACAACAACGGTGTCGCCTATTCTTATATCCCTCTCGGATATAAAGTTGAGGTTATGAAGAGTTGCTCTTGAAACAGTAGTTCCTGCAAGCCTTACAGGTGCAAGATTTGCAATAGGAGTGAGCACTCCTGTTCTACCAACCTGAATGTCGATCGAGATAAGCTTCGTTTCCTTTTGCTCGGGGGGATACTTGTATGCAACTGCCCATTTGGGTGTGCTTGTTCCCTCACCTACCGTTACTCGCTCGGCAAGCGAATTGAGCTTTATAACTGCACCGTCCATATCAAAAGCAAGCTCGGGGCGAGCTTCGCCAAGGGCGGCAACGTGATCAGCAATATCAGAGAATCCAATGAGAGTTTTTCTCTCGGGAAGGGTTACAAATCCAAGCTCGGAAAGTCTGTCAAGCGATTCCTTATGGGTTTTACACTCCCTACCGTCCATATAAAGAGAGCCTGCCTGAAGATTGAATATGAATATTGAGAGCTTTCTTTCAGCAGCAACCTTTGAATCAAGCTGTCTTACAGAGCCTGCCGCAGCATTTCTCGGGTTGGCAAAGAGGGCGATCCCCTCCTTTTCCCTCTTCTCGTTAAGCTCATAAAACACCTTGCGCGACATATATACTTCACCGCGCACAACGAGATAAGGTATAGGTTCGTTCAGCTTTAAGGGAATGTCCTTGATCGTTCTGAGATTTTCAGTAACGTCCTCGCCAACGAGTCCGTCGCCGCGGGTTGCTCCCTTTACAAAGATACCGTTTTCATATATAAGGGAAACTGAGAGGCCGTCGATCTTCGGCTCAACCGAATACTCAGCATTATCTCCAACGATAGCACAGGTTTTATTTATGAAGTCCTTAAGCTCTTCATACGAGAAAACGTCTGTAAGGCTACCCATCTTTACCGTGTGGGTATATTTCTCAAACTTATCGAGCGCTCTGCCACCAACTCTCTTTGTAGGAGATGTGGGAGAATCAAACTCGGGAAATGCGGCTTCAAGGTCGCCGAGCTCACGGAAAAGCGCATCATACTCATAGTCGGATATTTCCGGAGCATCGCACTCATAATAAAGTTTGGAATTATATTCAATTATTTTTCTTAATTCTTCAATTCTTTTTTCTGCTTCTATCCTTGTCATAACAGCTCCGAAACATCAAAATTTATATATATAATTTTACCACTTTTGAGTATATTTGTCAATCAGAAATTCATCCCTTTGCCCCCTGTTTATTCATCTTGCATTATCCGATGCAAAACTATTCGTAAAACTCCGTATATTTGCCGATTTTTGGGTGAAAAATGAATTAAAATTCCTTATTGACATTCACACCATTTGGTGTATAATAAGAATAGCTCATTCAATATACTGCGCATATGCGCAATAAATACGAGGCTTGACTATGGATAAATTCAAAGGCATTGGTAATAACAAGTTTACCCGCGCCCTGACCTACTTTTTGTTCTTGAATGCAGGCATTCTTATGCTCGCTGTCGGTATATACTTTTTTAAAGCACCGAACGGCTTTGCTACCGGTGGTGTGAGCGGTATATCGATCATTCTGGCGAAGGTGCTTTCCTTCCTTGGAATAACGCAGTCTATGTACATGCTTGCAATAAACACAATACTGCTTATCGTGGGAGTTATAATACTTGGCAAGAAGTGCGGTGCACTCACCTTCTATTGCTCACTGATGATGTCAATAGTTAACTTCCTACTTGAAGAATTTATCCCCATTTACAATATCCCCGGCGCGGTGGTGCGCATTGACGGCGTTCTTGACGGAACACACCATCACAACGCACTTGTGCCCGTTAAAGATGTTCTTGGCTACCTTACGGGAGCTGTCGAGCCACCTACAGACGTTACTATATCCGCCCCATCGCTTACAGGGCAGCCTATGCTTGAACTTGTGTTTGCGGTTATGCTTACCGGTATTGGCTCTGCTATACTTTTCAGGTGCAACGCCTCCTCCGGTGGAACTGATATAGTTGCTCTTATACTTAAAAAATTTACCAGCCTTAACGTTGGTACGGCGCTTTTGATCACCGACGTTATTACGGCGGCATCGACAATATTTATTTTCGGCGTTGAAGTAGGACTCTTCTCACTGCTCGGACTTTTTGCAAAGGTATTCGTTGTTGACGATATTCTTGACTCGATGAATATGTGCAAATCCTTCACTATCATCACCACAAAGCCGAGGCAAATTGAGGACTATATAACTAAGCAGATGCACCGCGGCGCTACCGTTTATCACGCGGAGGGTGCCTTCACACACAAGGACAAGACCGTTATCCTTACCGTTTGCAGAAGAAGCGAGGCAATAAAGCTTCGTAAAAAGGTTAAGGAGATCGACGAGCACTCCTTTATGGTTATCACAAAAACGAGCGAGATAATGGGTAAAGGATTCCGCGACGTTCAATAAAAACAAATAAAAGAGGCACACCGCAGTGTGCCTCTTTTATTTTTACATAAGCTTTTCAAGTGCAGCCATCTTTACTGCAACAACGAGAATTTCACAAGCAAGAGCGAGCTCCTCATCAGTGGGATAGCTGGGTGCAAGGCGAAGATTTGTGTCATCAGGGTCTACACCGTAGGGGAAGGTTGCACCAACCTCGGTAAGTGTTACGCCTGCGTTACGCATAAGCTCAAATACTCTCTTTGCGCATCCTTTCATAACGTCAAGGGAAATGAAGTATCCACCGTTCGGAACGCTCCACTGTGCGATCTCCAATCCATCAAGCTCGGAAAGTGCCTTGAGGGTTATCTCAAACTTTGTGCGAAGGAGCTCTGCGAGCTTCATCATATGGTTATGAACGTTATCCGCATTCTTAAGATATGCCACGTGGCGAAGCTGGTTGATCTTGTCGTATCCGATAGTCTGAACACCAACGTTGCGCTTCATCTCAGCGAGATTCTCGCTTGATGCAACGATTGCAGCAACACCTGCACCGGGGAAGGTTATCTTGGAGGTTGAGGTAAAGCCTATAACTCTGTTTGCATTACCGCACTTCTCCGCCTCCTCAAATATGTTAAGGAGCTTGTCGCCCTCTTCATAAAGGTCGTGAACAACGTACGCGTTATCCCACATAATGCGGAAGTCCTTAGCCGCGCACTGCATCTTTGCAAGGCGGCGAACGGTTTCATCAGAATAGGTGTTACCGGTGGGGTTGGAGTACTTAGGAACGCACCACATACCCTTTACGCGCTCGTCCTTTACAAGACGCTCTATCTCATCCATATCAGGACCGGTTTCGGTCATCTTTACGGAAATAAGCTCAAAACCAAGAACCTCGGTGATCTTGAAGTGCCTGTCATATCCGGGAACAACGCAGATCCACTTAAGGCCCTCTTCCTTACACCAAGGGCGCTCGGAATCAACGGTGCCGAAGAGCATTGCTCTTGAAAGAGTGTCATACATAAGCTGCAAAGAAGAGTTGCCGCCAACGAAAACGTTCTTAGCATCAACACCCATGATATCAGAGAAGAGCTTCTTTGCCTCGGGAATACCGTCGATAATGCCGTAGTTTCTCGCATCAACACCGGCAATTTTAGTCTGCTCGGCAGTGATGGGATAAGAGAGCAATTCCTGAGCCACGTCCAGCTGATCGCTATTAGGCTTGCCGCGGGAAATATCGAGCTTCAGACCGCTGCTGCAATATTCGTTATATTTTTCTGTAAGCGAGGCATAAAGAGCCTGCTTTTCGTTTTTTGATAAACTTGAGTAAGATTGCATTTTTTCATTCCTTTTTGCAGTTTTTAAATTGATAAAATTCAAAAAATACTGTTTTTGAACCAAAATACCTCTATATTATAGTATATTTTGAAAGTTTTTTCAAGTGATTTTGCAAAATTTGTCTTTATTTTTTCTTTTTTTAACATTTTGTATATTATTAGACTCATTTTATACTTATACACTATATATTTTAAGACTTTTTCCTTGACAAAACGTGGCATTTCGTTTATAATTTATCATGAGAATTTATTTATCTTTGAAAGGATTTACATAAAAATGGCTGACAACGGAAAAAAGCTCGTAGAGCAGATAACACCGATGGATGAGGACTTTGCAAAATGGTACACCGATATCGTTAAAAAGGCCGACCTTATAGACTACTCCAGCGTTAAGGGCTGCATGATCATACGCCCCTACGGATATGCTATCTGGGAAAATATACAGAAGATACTCGATGCCCGCTTCAAGGAAACAGGCGTTGAAAACGTTTATATGCCCATGTTCATTCCCGAATCACTTCTTAACAAGGAGAAGGATCACGTTGAGGGATTCGCTCCCGAGGTTGCTTGGGTTACACACGGCGGCAGTGAAAGACTTGCTGAGCGCATGTGCGTTCGCCCCACTTCCGAGACCCTTTTCTGCGAGCACTATGCAAATATCATTAAGTCATACCGCGACCTTCCTAAGAACTACAATCAGTGGTGCAGCGTTGTAAGATGGGAGAAGACCACCCGTCCCTTCCTTCGCTCACGCGAGTTCCTTTGGCAGGAAGGCCACACCATGCACAGAACTGCTGAGGAAGCAGAGGCAAGAACAGTGCAGATGCTCAACGTTTATGCAGACTTCTTTGAGAATGATCTCGGCATGCCCGTTATAAAGGGCCAGAAGACCGATAAGGAAAAGTTTGCAGGCGCACTTGCTACCTACACCGTTGAGGCGCTTATGCACGACGGTAAGGCGCTGCAGGGCGGTACCTCACATAACTTTGGCGACGGATTTGCTAAGGCATTCGGTATCCAGTACCTTGACAACGACAATACTCTTAAGCACTGCCACCAGACCTCTTGGGGTGTTTCCACAAGAATCATCGGCGGTATTATTATGACACACGGAGATGATTCCGGACTTGTTCTTCCCCCTGCGGTAGCACCTATTCAGGTTGTTGTTATTCCCGTACAGCAGCACAAGGAAGGCGTTATTGAGGCGGCAGAAAAGATTGCCAACACTCTTAAGGCGGCAGGCATCAGAGTTAAGATGGATGCTTCCGATATGTC
The DNA here is from genome assembly GCA_045614485.1 of Eubacteriales bacterium. GTDB lineage: Bacteria > Bacillota > Clostridia > Oscillospirales > CAG-272 > UBA1740. The sequence goes on along the minus strand of JAZLCY010000009.1, from coordinate 5,463 downwards.
TCCCGGATGGAAGTTCTCCGAATACGAGATGAAGGGCGTTCCGCTCAGAATAGAGATCGGCCCCCGCGATATTGCAGACAACAAGTGCGTTATCGTGCGCCGTGATAACCGTGAAAAGAGCTTCGTTTCTATAGACGATCTTATTCCTTCTGTTACCGCAGGCCTTGATGCTTTGAGACTTGCACTTTACGAGAAGGCCCTCAAGCACAGAGAAGAGCGCACCTACGCTGCAAGCAACATGGAAGAGCTCAAGAACATCGCTGACAACAACAGCGGCTATATTAAGGCTATGTGGTGCGGCGACCTTGAGTGCGAGATGAAGCTTAAGGAAGAGGCAGACGTTACCTCAAGATGCATGCCCTTCGGTATGGATGCTATCGGCGACAAGTGCGTTTGCTGCGGACGTGCGGCAAAGAAGCTTGTTTACTGGGGCAAGGCATATTAATTAATTGATGAAGTGAAATTATGAGAAAGGGGGCGGATTTAGTGAACGGAGAGTTTATAAACGTACGTGTTTCAGACGACAGTATGGTTAAGCTTGAATATCACGAAAGACTTGACTCGGTCGTATCCCTTGCAAGAGAGCACGCGCAAAACGGATATCCTGACAGATATGCGGTTCTTGCGGAGTACGACGGCACTCACGAAGCAGACGGCAAAGGCCTTTATATGTCGCTTATTCTCCGCCCCTCCATATTTCCCTCTCAGGCAGGCCTTTTATCCTCCCTTTCCGCAGTGGCACTTACCCTTGCACTTGACGAGCATACCACAAAAAAGCTTGGCATAGGTTGGGTAAGCAACCTTTACTGCGACGGAAAATATATCGGCGGTGTTACGATTGAAGGAAAGCTTGACGACTTTACAAGCTATGAATACATAATAATCAATTTCGCGGTAAAGCTCACGAAGGATGATTTTCCGAACAGGATAACCGACCTTATCAAGAAGGTGTTTGAGAGCGACAACACGTCAGTTGCCGTGATAATAGCAAGGACCCTGCTTTCAAAATTCTTTCCTCTTTACAGGGATATGAAAAATCCCGGCAAGTTCATGAACAAGTACAAGGAGCGATTTGCTCTTGGCGGAGTTAAGATAAAGCATATCGTTGACGGAAAGAAAACGACCTGCAAGGCGCTTGGAGTTAACCCCACAGACTGCGCATTGATCGTGGAAACAAGAAAGAAGAACATCGTTCATATCACAAAACAAAACAGTGTTATTATACCAAAAGCAATAAAAAAATGAGCCTCGGCTAAGATGCCAAGGCTCATTTTTATTTGTTTATCTGTGCTTTCCAGAGCCCGTGCGTTGAACAGTAGGCATACACGGCTATCGGAATATCTCCCTCAGAGAAATAAAACGTTGCAACAGGCTTATCTCCGGGCAAAAGGTATTTAAACTGTGAGCCAAGCCGTGTTATGAGGTGAATCCAGGAAATCGCGTGATTTTCCTCACTTGGATGCATAATCTCTCCGACCTCTATCTTAACTCGGTTCCCCGTTACCGTCACTATCGGAAGGTGCTTTTTTGCAAGCGGCCCCTCTGTAAACGGTATTACGTTATCCATCTCTCTATCGCAGCAGCAAAGCTCGTTACCCGAAGCGGAAAGCAGCTTTACAAAATTACTACATTTTTCACAAATATAAAAATTACTTTTTCTTTCCATAATAAATCCCCCTGTGCGATTTATTATTGGCACTTTTATCTATCGATATTCTTCCTTTATGTAATATTTTCCCTGTATGTTGCATATGGTAATTTGAATATAAATCAAGCGGAGGATTTTTTAATGACGGATAACACCATATATCGCGATATTGCAACGAGGACAGGGGGAGATATTTACATCGGAGTTGTTGGCCCGGTGAGGACCGGAAAGTCAACGTTTATCCAAAAGCTACTTGAAAATCTCGTTATTCCGAACATCAGCGACCCATATGATAAAAGACGAGCAGAGGACGTTACACCGCAGAGTGCTTCCGGGCGCACAGTTATGACGACAGAGCCAAAATTCGTGCCGGATGAATCGGTTAAGGTAAGAATGGATGACGGAACCGAATTCAACGTTAAAATGATCGACTGTGTTGGATATATAACAGAAGGGGCTCTCGGAACAGAAGAAAACGGAATTGAAAGAATGGTGCTGACCCCTTGGAGCGGAGAGGCAATGCCGTTTAAAAACGCAGCCGAGATCGGCACGGATAAGGTTATTGAGGAGCATTCTACAATAGCAATCCTGGTTACAAGCGACGGAAGCTTTGGCGAAATTTCGCGCGAAAGCTACAGCGAGGCAGAAGAAAGAGTTGCCAAGAAGCTTCAGGAAAAGAAAAAGCCGTTTGCAATACTCTTGAACTCAAGATACCCTAATTCAGAGGAAGCAAAGGCGCTTGCAAATGAGCTTGAAGCAAAATACAACGCTCCGGTGGCACTTGTTAACTGCCTCAGCCTTTCTGCTGACGACATAGGCGAGATCCTAAAGCTCGTTCTGAATGAGTTTCCTGTTACTTCCCTTTCATTTACAATGCCTGACTGGTGCGAATTACTGCCCGAGGGCCACCCTATTTATACCTCAATACTCGAGAAGATCGACAATTTTACCGATTGCATCAGAACTCTTGGCGACGTTGAAAGGCAACTTCAGGGCTACGACGGAATAAACACGATTTCGCTATCGGCAAAGGACGGCACCGGCGAATTCGAAATTCCTCTGCCGAAGGATGCATTTTACACTGCCGTAAGTGAAGCCTGCGGAATTGATATTCAATGCGAGAAGGACTTATATTCTACCGTAAGCGCGCTTGCAGAAACCGACAAGAAGTACAAAAAGATAGAGGCGGCTATAGATGACGTTAACGAGAAGGGGTACGGAATCGTGATGCCCTCCCCCGACGAGCTTGTGCTTGACACACCGCACCTTTCACGCCAGAGCAACGGATACGGCGTTAAAGTGGGGGCAAGGGCGGACTCGATACATATGATCAGGGCGGGGATAAAAACCGAGATATGCCCGGTTGTTGGAACTGAGGAGCAAGGCGAAGAGGTTATAAAATACCTTATGGCCGAGATAGAGGACGACCCAAGCCGTGTTCTTAACTCCAATATGTTTGGCAAATCCCTTTACGATATGATAAGCGACGGACTCCACTCCAAGCTCACCAACATTCCCGACGAATCAAGAGAAAAGCTTGCCAAAACACTTGAAAGAATAGTAAACGAAGGGGCAAACGGCCTTGTTTGCATACTGATCTAACACAAAAACCCACCCGTTAATTTAACACGGGTGGGTTTTTAATGCTTTATGAGAGCTTTTCCCTAAGGTAAGAGATAAACTCTTTTTCAGACTCTTCAAGAGATCTATCGTTGGTGAAATAAAGATCGTAGGCGTAGTTTTCAACGTCGTCATCCGACACGTTGCCGTATGCGCCCTTTTTCATTCTTGCGCCGCCGCGAACAAGCAAGGTCTTTGCCTCGCCGCCCGTTGCTTCCACAAACTTCTTTATCTCCGATGCCTCTCTTATATGAACAAAAAGGATCTCAAGGTCGGATGCCATGAACTCACGGTATTTTTCCATAGCCCAAACGGTAGGAAAATCATTATAATCAACGCAAAGGCGTTTAAGATCCGAGAGAAATCTGCGGGATCTATCATCCTTTCTACCGTCCCAGCCGCACTGCGCCGCGATCTCCTTAATAGGAGTTATTGTTGAAATGTTCATAACGCGAAAGTGCTTAGCGGCAAAATCACAAAGTGTGTCCTTACCAACTCCGCCTGCGCCATTTATTACTATTGCAACCTTGATCATTGTTACATCCTCTTGTAGTTAATTACGCTGTTAATATCGATGAAGAAACCATCATTATATATAAAATAATGAAGGCAATCGTTAAAATACCCATAGTTATAAGCATTGGGAAAAACATCATCTTCATTGCACCGAAGAAGGTTTTCGCCTGGTCCTTAAGAGGCGCGCGGCGAGAACCCCTGCCCTTTAAACCGCCGGAAGTTCCACCCAAAAACACGTTGGTTCTTGAAGTGCCCGACATATCGGCAATGGTGCGTCCGTCATCGATATACTTAACTTTTGTTTTCTTTTTGCTCTTTTTCTTGCTCATTGATTTCCTCAACCGAGCAAGTGGCATGCCGCGTAATGCTCGGGCTCATATTCCTTGTATTCGGGAGTTACGTGCTTGCATATCTCCTTTGCGTAAGGACAGCGCGTGTGGAAACGGCAACCCTTAGGCGGATTTGCAGGAGAAGGTATATCTCCGTTCAGCACGATACGGTTCATCTTTACGTCGGGATTCGGGTTGGGGATCGCCGAGAAAAGTGCCTTGGTATAGGGGTGGAGGGGGTTGGAGAAGATATCCTTCTTTGATCCGAACTCTACCATAGAACCAAGATACATTACACCGATTCTGTCGGAAATGAACTTTACAACAGAAAGGTCGTGTGAGATGAAAAGATAGGTAAGGTTAAGCGACTGCTGAAGCTCCTTCAAAAGGTTGATGATCTGTGCCTGAATAGATACGTCAAGCGCCGAAACAGGCTCATCACAAACTACGAGCTTAGGCTTAACCGAAAGTGCACGGGCTATACAAATACGCTGACGCTGACCGCCGGAGAACTCGTGAGGATATCTTTCGTAATAGTAATCACGAAGTCCGCACTGCTCCATAAGGCGCATAACGTATTCCTTCGCCTCAGACTTAGGAACGATCTTATGCACGTTAACAGGCTCGGTGAGGATACCGCCAACCGTACTTCTCGGAGGAAGTGAGGAATAAGGATCCTGGAATATTATCTGCATTTCCTTACGGAGCTGACGAAGCTCGGAGGACTTTGCATTCGTAATATCCTTGCCGTTGAATATGATCTGACCGCCGTTTGAGGGGTGAAGCTTAAGAATGGTTCTGCCCATTGTGGTTTTTCCGCATCCGGACTCACCAACGATACCGAGAGTTTCGCCTGCTCTGAGCTTGAACGAAATATCGTCTACCGCAACGAGCTCCTGAGTAACCTTACCGGTGATGGTGGTTTTGATCGGGAAGCTCTTTCTGAGGTGGCGAACCTCGAGGAGCGCTTCAGGGTCGTAGGGCTTTTCAAGGTCCTCTGCAATTTTCTTAGCGCGCTCTGCGTAGAAAGCCTTTTCAAGTGCCTCATCGTCATAGGAGGTAGCATCAAACTCGGGCGCGGTTATTTCTTCTGCCACTTCTTCAGCAGCCATTTCGGTTACAACTGCGTTTTCATCAGTCATTTGCGTTTTCCTCCTTGTCGTTATAGAGGTGGCAAGCCACAAAGTGCGTGGGGCTTACCTGCACCATTTTGGGATACTCTCCCGACCATACGGCAGTACAGCTTGAACATCTTTCCTTAAAGTAGCAGTGATTGGGCATATTAATAGGATTCGGAACGTTGCCGGGAATATTGAACAACTTATCAGAGTCCGAATTCATCGTGGGCTT
>JAZLCY010000008.1:0-2583 GCA_045614485.1 Eubacteriales bacterium | reverse complement strand
GCCGAATCGGAGGTACATAGGTCCATCGGTATTTATTGCCGCCTCAACTGCGAGGAATGCCTCGTCTGCATCGGCAGGATTGATAACCGTCATACCGGGGATCGTTCTCATAAGAGCAATATCCTCATTGCACTGGTGGGTAGCACCGTCCTCACCTACGGTGATGCCGGCATGGGTTGCACCTATCTTAACGTTGAGATGAGGGTAACCGATAGAGTTACGAACCTGCTCAAACGCACGGCCTGCCGCGAACATAGCGAACGAAGATGCAAAAACGACCTTACCTGTAGTTGCGATACCTGCCGCAACACTCATCATATTACCTTCTGCAATACCGCAGTCAAAAAATCTATTGGGAAACTGCTTCTTGAACATTCCTGTTTTGGTAGCTGCCGCAAGGTCTGCATCAAGAACAACGAAATCGTATTTTTCACCAAGCTTTACGAGGGCTGCACCGTAGCCTTCTCTTGTTGCCTTTTTATCTGCCATCACACCTTCTCCTTACTTAAGACTTTCGCCGATTTTTTCAAGGTCGGCAATAGCAACCTTATAAAGATCCTCTTTAGGAGCCTGGCCGTGCCACTCGCACGCACCCTCCATATAGGAAACTCCCTTGCCCTTAACACTCTTGGCAATGATAACTGTGGGCTTGCCAACCGTTACCCGTGCAGCGTTAAACGCAGATTCTATCTCATCAAAGTTGTGAGCATCAACAGTGATAACGTTCCAGCCGAAAGCACGGAACTTCTCATCATGGGGAGTGGGGTTCATAACCTCTGTGATAGCGCCGTCGATCTGAAGACCGTTAAGGTCAAGAACGGCAACAAGGTTATCAAGCTTATAATGAGCGGCAAACATAGCCGCCTCCCAAACCTGACCTTCCTCACTCTCACCGTCACCAACAACAGTGTAAACACGGTAGCTATCGCCGGAAATTTTAGCCGAGAGAGCCATACCGCAAGCAGCTGAAATACCAAGGCCGAGAGATCCGGTGGTCATATCAACACCGGGGATACCCTTCATATCGGGATGTCCCTGAAGGCGAGAATCGATCTGGCGAAGAGTTTTGAGCTCCTCTCTGTCAAAGAAACCGCGAAGTGCAAGAGTTGAATAAAGAGCGGGCGCTGTATGTCCCTTTGAAAGAACGAATCTGTCTCTATCCTTCATCTTGGGATCTTTAGGGTCGATATTCATCTCTTCAAAATAGAGATAGGTCATTACGTCTGCAATCGAGAGAGATCCACCCGGGTGGCCGCAACCTGCCGAATAAACGGCTTCAATAATACCGATGCGCACGTCGTTTGCAAGACGGGCGAGTTTAAGATTCTTTGTTTTATCCATCGTATGTCCCCTTTGCTTCACGGAATAAAATAATACGTATATTCTACAACATAAAATCAGAAAAGTCAATACAAGCGCTGTGAATAAAATATTCTTATTTAAAATGCACAAAAACCATTGTGGCATAAAGAAAAAAACGAGGCCGGACACCGACAGATCCAGCCTCAATTTGATATATTAAAGCGCAAAAACGTTGCACGGGTGGCATCAACCGATCTTATTCAGAGCCTTCGAGCGCGGGGTACAGATTATACACCCTTTGCCCAAGAGATTTCGCCAGGGCAACGGTTTGCCCTGTGCCGCTCGTTCTTCTTGAAAGATAGCAGATCATAATATCCGCAACAGTGGCAAGCGCCTCATTCCTTCTCTTGATGCAGGTTTCGGTGTAATTTTCGCTGATGTAGGTAGTTTCGTTCGCCTCGCGCAGAAGGTGTGAATACATATCCCTTTGCGCCACCGTCCACTTGGCATCCTGATCTACACAGGGCAAAAGCAGGATCAGGCGCACGTCCGGGTGCGTCATTCTGAACCGTATAACCTGCTGAGCGGCAAGCGTATCAAAGCCAACAGCTCCGCCCGAATAAAAGGTGCGGCATCCCTCACCGTAGGCATATTCGATAGCCCTGGCGATAAGAGCAGATATCCTGCCCCTATGGGATTGCTTTATAGTTCTGTGGCCGGAAAAAGCACATCCTGATGCCATAAAAGACTCTCCTTACATTATTTACGGTCCTTCATACTTACGTACTTAAGACCTTCACGCACACCAACGTATGCAGGACGAATTATCTTACCCGAATTCTCTATTTCCTCAAGCCTGTGCGCGCTCCAGCCCGCAATTCTTGCCATAGCAAAGATGGGAGTATAAAGCTCAGCGGGAAGGCCAAGCATTTTATAAACAAGACCTGAATAAAAATCGACGTTGGGGCTGACCGCGGTATAGATCTTGCGGCGGCCCTCTATGATCGGGGGCGCAAGCTCAGCTACGGCGGAATAGAGCTCAAACTCCTCCTCCATTCCCTTCTCTACAGACAGCTGCTTTGCATACTCCTTGAGTATCTCGGCTCTCGGGTCGGAAAGCGAGTAAACCGCGTGGCCCATACCGTAAACCAAACCGGCATTATCAAACGCTTCCTTATCAAGGAGCCTTTCGATATATCTTTCGATCTGGGACTTATCTTTAGTGTCGATATTAGCCTTCATATCCTCAAACATCTGCATTACCTTGATGTTTGCACCGCC
>JAZLCY010000007.1:0-9608 GCA_045614485.1 Eubacteriales bacterium | reverse complement strand
TCGGCTCGTAAAGAGCCTTGGTGGTTTCGTTAAGCGAAGCCGAAGGAAGCATTCCGATAGAGCCGGTTATCTGCGAAGCCTCGTCTGAAAGTATATCACCGAACATATTTGAGGTTACGATAACGTCAAACTGTGCCGGATTTCTCACAAGCTGCATTGCCGCATTATCAACAAGCATATCCGCGCACTCTACGTCAGGATATTCCTCTGCTATCTCGTGAACTATCTTTCTCCAAAGGCGAGAGGTTTCAAGAACGTTTGCTTTATCGATGCTTGTAAGCTTCTTGTTGCGCTTTCTTGCGGCCTCAAACGCCACTCTTACAATTCTCTCTATCTCCATACGGCTGTAGCTCTCTGTATCATAAGCTTCTTCACCGTATTTACCTTCGCGATAGCCTCTGTCACCAAAGTAGATACCGCCTGTAAGCTCGCGCACGATCATAATATCAAAACCGTTTGCTACAATATCATCACGAAGGGGGCACTCACCCTTAAGTGCAGGATAAAGCTTTGCGGGGCGAAGATTTGTGAAAAGATTCATGGCCGCCCTGATGCCGAGAAGCGCCTTCTCAGGACGCATATTTCCGGGAAGAGTGTCCCACTTAGGACCGCCTACCGCACCAAGCAGAACACTGTCAGATGCGAGGCAGCCTGCAACTGTTTCCTCGGGGAGAGGAATACCGTGCTTATCAATAGCAATTCCACCTATATCATAGGGGGTAAAGTTAAAGCTACGGCCGTATTTTTCACCAACTGCCAAAAGAACGGCAACCGCGCTGTCAACTATTTCAGGACCGATACCGTCGCCTTTAAGCAAAGCAATATTGTAATTCATTTTGCACCTCTTATTTTATGTCACCGCGGCGGATAGACTCAACAAGACCGCCGTTTGTAATTATCTTCTGTATAAATTCCGGGAAAGGATTAGTGTTAAAGCTCTTTCCGGTAGTACGGTTGTAGATTATACCGTTATCAAGATCCGCCTCAACAACGTCGCCCTCGCTGATATTCTCAGATGCCTCAGGGCACTCAAGAATTGCAAGGCCGATATTGATTGAATTGCGGTAGAAAATTCTTGCAAAGCTCTTTGCAATTACAAGTGAAATGCCGCTTTCCTTGATTGCAATCGGAGCATGCTCTCTTGATGATCCACAACCGAAATTAGAGCCGGCAATCATGATATCACCCTCGCGAACCTTATTGACAAATTCTTTGTCAATGTCCTCCATGCAGTGAGATGCAAGCTCTTTTTTATCTATAGTGTTAAGGTATCTTGCGGGGATAATAACGTCTGTATCTACGTTATCGCCGTATTTAATTGCGTTTCCTGTAAATTTCATCACGATTACCTCCTCAGTCCTTCATAATTTCAATGGGATCGGCGATCTTACCTGCTATAGCACTTGCAGCGGCTACTGCCGGGCTCGCAAGATAAACCTCGCTCTTAACGTCACCCATTCTGCCAACAAAGTTACGGTTGGTAGTTGCAACTGCGCGCTCGCCGGCGGCAAGAATACCCATATATCCGCCAAGACAAGGGCCGCAGGTGGGTGTTGAAACAACGCAACCTGCTTCGATAAATATCTTAAGAAGCCCTGTTTCCATAGCCTTAAGATATATATCCTGCGTTGCAGGAATGATAATTGCTCTTACGTTCTTAGCAACCTTCTTTCCCTTAATGATCTCTGCTGCCTCGTAAAGATCCTTATAATGACCGTTAGTGCACGAGCCGATTACAACCTGATCGATCTTAACGTCGCCGATCTGATCAAACGTCTTTGTATTCTCGGGCAAATGAGGGAATGCAACAGTTGATTTAATGGTAGAAAGGTCTATTTCGTATGTTTTTTCATACTCGGCATCTTCGTCTGCCTTGAATATCATCATTTCTCTGGTTGAGCGCTCCTTAACGTAAGCTATTGTTTCTTCATCAGCCTCAAAAATGCCGTTTTTAGCGCCCGCTTCGATTGCCATATTTGCTATCGTCAAGCGGTCGAATATAGTGAGCGAAGCAACTCCCTCACCAACGAACTCCATAGACTTATAAAGAGCGCCATCCACTCCTATTTTTCCTATGATATGTAAAATAACGTCCTTGCCGGAAACGTATTTGTTAAGCTTTCCCTTAAGAACAAACTTAATAGCGGAAGGAACTTTGAACCATGCCTTGCCTGTTGCCATACCGCATGCCATATCGGTTGAACCTACACCGGTAGAAAATGCGCCGAGTGCACCGTATGTACAAGTATGCGAGTCGGCACCGATAACAACGTCGCCGGGAATAACAAGTCCTTTTTCAGGAAGTAGCGCATGCTCAATTCCCATTCTTCCAACGTCGTAGAAGTTAACTATCTCTTCTTTCTCGCAGAAGTCACGGCACATTTTACACTGAACCGCGGCCTTTATATCCTTGTTGGGAGCAAAATGGTCCATGACCATAGTTACCTTTTCCTTATCATATACTCCCTTTACACCAATACGCTCATACTCACGGATTGCAACAGGAGATGTTATGTCGTTGCCAAGAACTCGGTCAACGTTTACAAGCACAAGCTGGCCTGCCTTAACACTTTCAAGTCCTGCGTGATGCGCGAGTATTTTCTGCGTCATTGTCATTGACATGTCAAAATTCCTTTCACCATTAAAGAAAAAATTATCTGTTGATTATTGCTCCCTTATCGGCAGAGCTTACCATCTTGGAATAACGCTTGAGGTAACCGGTTATATCGGTCTTAACCTTAATGGGCATTTCTTCCTTGCGCTTTGCAATTTCCTCATCGGAAACCTTGAGCTCGATCTTATATTCGGGGATATTGATAGAGATAATATCTCCGTCCTTAACGTATGCTATCATACCGCCGCTTACAGCCTCGGGTGATACGTGACCGATAGATGCGCCTCTTGTTGCACCGGAGAATCTACCGTCGGTGATAAGCGCTACGTCCTTATCAAGACCCATTCCTGCTATTGCAGAGGTGGGAGAGAGCATCTCTCTCATTCCGGGGCCACCCGCGGGTCCTTCATATCTGATAACTACAACGTCGCCCTTCTCTATCTTGCCGGCATAAATTGCAGCGATCGCCTCTTCCTCACTCTCATATACCTTTGCAGGACCTTCATGCACAAGCATTTCGGGTGCAACTGCACTTCTTTTTACAACGCAACCGTCAGGAGCAAGGTTACCCTTAAGAACGGCGATACCGCCTGTTTTGCTGAATGGATTATCTATACTTCTGATAATTGTTTCATCATTGTTATGAGCATTGAGTATATTTTCCTTAAGAGTCTTACCTGTACAGGTCATAACAGAGGTGTCAATAAGATCAAGCTTTTCAAGCTCCTTAAGAACGGCATAAACACCGCCTGCCTCGTTAAGATCTTCCATATAGGTATGTCCTGCGGGAGCAAGGTGGCAAAGATTAGGTGTTCTTTCACTGATAACGTTAACCTCATCAAGCGAGAACTCTACTCCGCACTCATTTGCAATAGCAGGAAGATGAAGCATGCTGTTTGTTGAACAGCCAAGCGCCATATCTGCTGTTATTGCATTCTTGATTGCAGACGCGGTCATAATATCTCTGGGGCGGATATTATTCCTTACAAGATCCATAACCTGCATTCCGGCGTGCTTTGCAAGCTGTATTCTTGCAGAGTGAACCGCAGGAATAGTTCCGTTGCCGCGCAGTCCCATACCGAGAACCTCGGTAAGGCAGTTCATTGAGTTTGCAGTGTACATACCCGAACAAGAACCGCACGTAGGACAGGTCTTCTCCTCAAACTCACAAAGCTTGCAGTCATCAATAGTACCTGCCTTATATGAACCAACCGCCTCAAACATTGAGGAAAGGCTGGTCTTTTTACCGCCTACTCTACCGGCAAGCATAGGTCCGCCGCTTACAAAAACGGTAGGGATATTGAGTCTTGCCGCAGCCATAAGAAGTCCGGGCACGTTCTTATCACAGTTGGGAATCATAACCAAACCGTCAAATCCGTGCGCCATAACCATGGCCTCTGTAGAATCCGCAATAAGATCACGGGTTACAAGTGAATACTTCATACCAACGTGGCCCATTGCAATTCCGTCGCATACTGCGATGGCGGGGAAAACGATAGGAGTTCCCCCTGCCATTGCAACACCGAGTCTTACAGCCTCGGTAATCTTATCAAGATTCATATGTCCCGGAACTATTTCATTATATGAGCTAACGATACCGATAAGAGGACGGGAAAGCTCCTCTTTGGTTAATCCAAGCGCATTATACAACGATCTGTGCGGAGCATTATGTACTCCGTTTACGATTTTTTCCTGAATCATAACAAAAATCCTTGATTTATGTATTAGTTGTTGATGAACTTCTCTTCGTCAGCCCAGCTGTAAAGCTTTCTGATCTCGTTACCAACTACTTCAGAAGGATGCTCAGCCGCGATCTTTCTCATTGCATTGAAGTGAACCTGAGCGCCTGCATCAGACATATCAAGAAGGAAGTCCTTAGCAAAAGTACCGTCCTGAATGTCAGAGAGAACCTTCTTCATTGCCTTCTTGGTCTCAGCGGTAATGATCTTAGGACCGGTAATGTAGTCACCGTACTCAGCGGTGTTAGAGATAGAATATCTCATGCCCTCAAAACCGCTCTGGTAAATAAGGTCAACGATCAGCTTCATCTCGTGGATACACTCGAAATATGCGTTTCTGGGGTCATAGCCTGCCTCAACAAGAGTCTCAAAGCCTGCCTGCATAAGAGCACATACACCGCCGCAAAGAACTGCCTGCTCACCGAAGAGGTCGGTCTCGGTCTCAGTACGGAATGTGGTTTCAAGAACGCCTGCTCTTGCGCCGCCGATACCGAGCGCGTATGCAAGACCGAGGTCAAGTGCATCACCGGTTGCATCCTGGTGAACGGCGATAAGGCAAGGAACACCCTTACCAACCTGGTACTCAGATCTTACAGTATGGCCGGGGCCCTTAGGAGCGATCATGATAACGTTAACGTTCTTGGGGGGCTTAATGCAGCCAAAGTGGATATTGAATCCGTGTGCAAAAGCGAGAGTCTTGCCTTCTGTGAGGTTAGGCTCGATGCTTTCCTTGTAAAGCTTAGCCTGCTTTTCATCGTTGATAAGGATCATGATGATGTCTGCATTCTTTGCAGCATCTGCAGCGGTCATAACCTTGAGGCCTGCCTTCTCTGCCTTCTCCCAGCTCTTAGAGCCAACGTAAAGACCAACGATTACGTTAACACCCGAATCCTTGAGGTTAAGTGCGTGAGCATGTCCCTGTGAGCCGTATCCGATTATAGCAACGGTCTTGCCGTTAAGCTTGTTAAGATCGCAGTCCTGCTGATAGTAAATTCTCGCGTTGTTTGACATTTTTTTGTTCTCCTTGTATATAAAAAAATTATTTATTCAAAAGTGTTTTTGCGCCGCGCTCAAGTGCGACAATACCCGTTCTACACATCTCGAGGATTCCAAACGGCTTCATAAGTGCGATAAACGCATCGATCTTGCTGGGATCTCCCGTTACCTCGATACACATCTCGCCTGTGGTGTAATCGATAACCTTGGCTCTGTATACTTCGGTAGCCGCAAGTATCTCTGCTCTTGTCTGTGAATTGTAAGAAACCTTAAGAAGCATAAGCTGGCGCTTGATACAGTCTTCGTCAAGCACGTCAACCTTCTTAACGTTGTGCAGCTTGTTCAGCTGGTGGATAAGCTGTTCCTTAGCATAATTATCGCCTGTAAACGTAATGGTGATTCTTGAGAAGTCCGCCGACTCGGTTTCACCAACCGCAAGGGCGTCAATATTGAATCCGCGCCTTGTGAACATTCCGGTAACTCTTGTAAGAACACCGAACTTGTTTTCAACGTAAACAGCAATTACAAATCTTTTATTCTGTTCCATACTGTGTCTCCTTACTTTTCAACGTCGGTAATCATATCGTCTATCGAGCCGCCGGGGGGAAGCATAGGAAGAACGAATTCATCCTTATATACGTAGGTATCAATAACAACAGGGCCGTTGATCTCTATTGCCTTTTTGAAAGCATCTTCAAACTCATCAATGTTTGTAGCTCTCATACCTACAGCACCGAATGCCTCTGCCAGCTTTACAAAATCAGTCTTTCTCTCAAGAACGGTATTTGAAAATCTCTTCTGGAAGAACAGATTCTGCCACTGGCGAACCATTCCGAGCACTCCGTTGTTTGCCAATACAATAACAAGCGGAATATTATACGTTACCGCTGTAGCAAGCTCATTAAGATTCATACCAAAGCTACCGTCACCTGTAATCAGAACCGTAGGATCATTTGTAGCAACGCGGGCGCCGATTGCCGCACCAAGACCGAATCCCATTGTTCCGAGACCACCGCTTGAAACGAATCTTCTTGTAGTATCAAACTTCGAATACTGTGCAGCCCACATCTGATGCTGACCAACGTCAGTCGCGGTTATTGTTCTCGGAAGCTTGTACCTGTTTATAACGTCAAAAATCATCTTGGGTGTCATTCTGTCACCCGCGAGGCGAGCAGCTTTTGCCGCAATCTCGTCCTCTTTTTCCTTCAGTGCCTTAACCTCATCAAGCCACTCGGGTTTATCGGATTTTTCAGCCGCGGCAACAATGCGCTCGAACGAATCGGCAACGTCAGCAACAATACCAACGTCAACAAGCACGTTCTTATTTATTTCAGCACAGTCGGGATCAAGCTGTATGATCTTCGTGCCTTTAGCAAATTTTGCGGTATTACCGGTTGCTCTGTCACTGAATCTTACGCCGATACCAATAATAAGGTCTGCTTTCTTCTGCGCCATAGATGATGCATAATGACCGTGCATACCCTGCATTCCAAGGAATCTCTCGTAATCATCCGGCACAGCGGAAAGGCCCATAAACGTACAGCCAATACAAGCGCCGATCTTCTCTGCGAGCTCGATCACCTTGTTTCCAAGTTCAAGGCCCGCCGCACCGCCACCTATATAAATGTAAGGGCGCTTTGATGCATTTATAAGTGTTACCGCTTCATCTATGATCGACTGATCCGCCTTAGGAAGCACTGCCTTTTCTACAACGGGCTCTGCCTCGTATTCATAAGTTGCAACCTGTACGTCCTTAGGTACGTCAACAAGTACAGGACCGGGGCGGCCTGACTTTGCAATTACAAATGCCTCTCTTATGCAATCTGCGAGATCTTCGATCTTGTTTACGAAATAGTTGTGCTTTGTAATAGGAAGTGTAACACCGGTGATGTCAATTTCCTGAAAGCTATCCTTACCTATCAGTGAGCAAGGAACGTTTCCTGTAATTGCAACCATCGGGATAGAGTCAAGCATAGCAGTCGCAATACCTGTTACAAGGTTCGTAGCACCGGGGCCGGAGGTCGCTATGCAAACTCCAACCTTTCCTGTTGCTCTCGAATATCCGTCTGCCGCGTGTGCAGCGCCCTGCTCGTGCGCAGTAAGGTAATGCTTTATTTCATCCTGATACTTATACAAAGCATCATAAATATTGATAACCTGACCGCCGGGATAACCGAACACATCGGTAACCCCCTGCTCTATCAAGGTTCTTATGATAATTTCAGCTCCTGTTAATTTCATACGTTATCCTCATTTAGATGTCATCATTTTGTTTACAGCACTCAGAAGCGCCTTAATGGAAGATGTACTGATATCACTGTCAATACCCGTTCCCCAATAGGTTTTTCCGCCGCAGGAAATACTTACGTAGGATGCAGCCTTTGACGTCGTCTTTCCTTCAAGAGCGTGCTGTGTATAGCTATCAAGAGTGTACTCAAGGCCGGTTGCCTCTTTTATAGCACAGCTCACACTGTCAAGTCTACCGTTACCGACGGTAACAAACTCCTTAACAGCGCCGGCGCAGTTGATAGCGATGGTTCCCTCGATGTTTCCGCCTTCAATTTCTTTGTACGATGCTTTTTCCACACTCACAGGTGCGTCGATGTTTACAAAATCATTCATGAAAATGTTGTAAACCTCTTTCGGCTGCAATTCTCTGTGCTCGTGGTCTGAAATACTCTTCACATGATATCCGAAGGTTTCTCTCATCTTAGGAGGAAGATTCAGGTTGAACTGAGTTTCCATAATATATCCGATTCCGCCCTTGCCGGACTGCGAGTTGATACGGATAACGTCTGCCTCGTAAACTCGGCCGATATCCGTCGGGTCAATGGGAAGATACGGAACAGTCCATTTATTTTCTGTTCCTTCGCGGAACTTCATGCCCTTGGCAATAGCATCCTGATGTGAACCGCTGAAAGCCGCAAACACAAGCTGGCCGCTATAGGGCTGTCTTTCATAGACCTTCATTCTCGTTACCTTTTCATATACCTCGGTAATCTCGGGAAGGTTTGTAAAATCAAGGCCGGGATCTATTCCCTGCGAGTACATATTCAATGCAAGTGTAACAATATCAACGTTACCCGTTCTTTCACCGTTACCGAAGAGTGTACCCTCGATTCTATCACCGCCGGCAAGCAATCCCAGCTCACTGTCTGCAATTGCACATCCGCGGTCGTTGTGAGGGTGAAGCGAAATAATAACGTTCTCTCTGTACAAGAGATTCTTATGCATATATTCTACCTGGTTTGCGTAAATGTGTGGCATAGAGTGCGATACGGTAACCGGAAGGTTAATTATAACCTTATTTTTGGGCGTGGGCTGCCATATCTTCAAAACCTCATTACAGATCTCTGCTGCAAACTCAGGCTCTGTTCCTGTAAAACTCTCGGGAGAATACTCAAAGGTAATATTTCCTTCGGCACTTTCCTTATATTTGTTACAAAGCTTAGCGCCGAACGTTGCAATATCAATAATTTCCTGCTTGCTCTTCTTAAACACCTGCTCTCTCTGAGAAACCGACGTAGAGTTGTAAAGATGCACCACAGCATTCTTTGCACCGCGGATGGCCTCAAAGGTTTTTGCTATGATATGCTCACGTGACTGGGTTAAAACCTGAATCGTAACGTCATCAGGAATCAAACCGTCCTCTATTATCTTTCTGCAGAATGCATATTCTGTTTCCGAAGCTGCGGGAAATCCAACCTCGATCTCCTTGAATCCTACTTTGCAAAGAAGTTTGAAGAAATCGAGCTTTTCCTCGAGGCTCATAGGAATGATAAGAGCCTGGTTACCGTCGCGAAGGTCAACACTGCACCAGATCGGCGGTTTTTCAATATATTCTTTTTTTGTCCAGTCCATTGTAACTCCGCAAGGAGCAAAATACTGTCTGGTATATTTGTTAAAGCCTTTCATATCTCTATTCCTCCAAATAAAAAACAAAAAAGTCCCGAATGCGCTAATTACATTCAAGACCACAAGGTATTAACGTCATCGCGCAAATTCACCTGTCACGCAGAATTTCGTGCGTGGCAAAAATCAACCTATTCATTGGTGATAATCCGACCACCGTGACATGTTAATGTTCGCGCAAAAAAAGAAAAAAGACTACACCAATGCTAAAAAAATAAAATATAAAAATATTATATTTAATTTAATCGGGAAAGTCAAGGCATTTCAAGGGATTTAAGTACATTTAATATTTAAATAACGTAAAACTTTTTTGTGCAATTTATACACAAAAACAAAAAAAGCGGCGA
>JAZLCY010000006.1:0-5872 GCA_045614485.1 Eubacteriales bacterium | reverse complement strand
TGTAGAAGAAGCTCCTGTAGAGGAAGCTCCCGTTGAGGAAGCTCCCGTAGAGGAAGCTCCTGCTGAGCCCGCAGGTCCTTCGTATGCTCAGATCTTTGCAGCATCCGAAAATGCAGACGCAGTAAGACTTGTAAACGGTGTTGTTGTTCCTGTTCGTTACAGAACATCCTTCATGTCCAGACTTATTCAGTCTGAAGAACCTATTCAGACCTATTACACCATAGTTAAGAATTACCTTCTTGCATTCAAGGGCGTTAAGGCAAGAACAAGCTGGAACTTCGAGTCCTTTAACAAGGGCAGAATCCAGTGCGCAAAGCTTAACGTTAAGGGTAGCGCATTCCAGGTTTACCTTGGCCTTGATACCAATGAGTACAGCGAGGATAAGTATCACTTCGTATATGCAGGTGATAAGCCCAAGCTTGATAAGGTTCCCTTGATGATGAAGGTTAAGTCCGAGAGATCTCTTAAGTACACTCTCGAGCTTATCGATGAGGTAATGGCTAAGAACGGTATCGAAAAGACAGAAGTTCCTGAGGTTGATTACCATATGCCTTATGAGTCAACCGAGGCTCTTGTTGATAAGGATCTCGTTAAGGTTATCCTTCCTGACGGAATGGAGATAGACGAAAACACCATTATCGAAAAGGTAAACGTTGGCGCACTTCTTGATGAGGTAAGACCCGAGGAAGTTGCTCCCGTTGAGGAAACTCCTGTTGAGGAAGCTCCTGTAGAAGAAGCTCCTGTAGAAGAAGCTCCTGTAGAAGAAGCTCCCGTTGAGGAAGCTCCCGTTGAGGAAGCTCCCGTTGAGGAAGCTCCTGTAGAAGAAGCTCCTGTAGAGGAAGCTCCCGTTGAGGAAGCTCCCGTTGAGGAAGCACCTGCTGAGGAAGCTCCCGTAGAAGAAGCTCCTGTAGAAGAACTTCCCGCAGAGGTTCACATCGTTGACCACCAGGTTGTTGAAGAAGATATAATCCAGGTTGATGCTGCAAAGGCAGATATGATCATCTCCGATGAGCAGGCTGAAGAGCTTATCGAAACAGTAATCCGTGAGTCAAACGAAAAGCCCAAGTCTAACAAGTGCCACGAGATAAACCTTGACGTTATCTGTGAAAACTTTGAGGACGGTGAAACCGTAAACCTTGAAATTCTCAAGGAAAAGGCTCTCATCTCCAAGAAGGCAGAAAGAGTTAAGATCCTTGCTCGCGGTGTTATGACAAAGAGGCTCACCGTAGTAGCTGACAAGTTCTCCATCCAGGCGGTTAAGATGATCGGTCTTGCTGGTGGACTTGCACAGAAGTACGAGAATTAATAACAGTTGATTCTTGCATAAAAAGTGCGGTGGCTGTCGAAAGGCAGCCACCGCTAATTAAAGGATTCGTATGAAAAAAACATTGCTTTTTTGTACGGACGCATGGTTCTATCTTTTAGAGATTCCGCCTATAGTTCTCTTCGTTCTGTCGATAGTTTATACCGGCAGGGTAGACGGTCTGTTTGGCTTGATCCCTCTTATGTTGGTGTCATTTGCGTTCGGTGTATTCATATTTCTCTTCTTTTTGAGATTTATATCTCTCTCGTTTGCACAGATAAAGTGCCGCGGGCCTTTTTCCTCGCACGATCATGCTGTTATCAACGAGGGAAAGAAGCTTATTTTAACGCTCAAAAGTGCCGGCAGGATAGGTGTTGAGCTTTACGGCAACGACGGAGTTCCCCCTGTGTACGGCGGCCTTGATAAGCCTATAGATATCTATCTTTTCAGAGGAAAGGCTGTAGGCGGCAAGAGGGCGCTCGCTCGCGTGCTTAAGTACTATGGCGTAAAAAAGGAAGACCTGTTTTCCGTTTTCCGTGATGACAGTGCCTATCTGGAATACGAGTGCTTTACCCTTGAATCCAGGGTGCAAGAGGACATAAGAGTCATAACTCTTACCTTTACCGAAACCGTATAGTAAATCAACGTTAAATCCAACTTGAAGGGTGGCTTGTCTATTGACAATGCCACTCTTTTGTGTTAAAATCTAATAAGATACTTTTCCTGTATTTAATTATTTTTATGCGAGGTTCAAAAATGAACAAAGGATATGAAATAGAAACAAAGTGCGTGCAGGGTGGCTACACTCCCGGCAACGGTGAGCCCAGGCAGATCCCGATCATTCAGAGCACAACGTTCAAATATGCAACAAGCGAGGATATGGGTAAGCTTTTTGACCTTGAAGCCTCAGGATATTTTTATTCAAGACTCCAGAATCCCACCTGCGATACCGTAGCGGCTAAGATCTGCGAGCTTGAGGGCGGTACTGCGGCAATGCTCCTCTCCTCAGGTCAGGCGGCATCCTTCTTTGCAGTATTCAATATTGCAACTGCGGGCGATCACGTTATCTCCAGCGCAAGCATCTACGGCGGTACTTATAACCTCTTCGCTGTAACAATGAAAAAGATGGGTATCGAGTTTACCTTTGTTGATCCCGATTGCACAAGGGAAGAGCTTGATGCGGCTTTCCGCGAGAATACAAAGGCTGTGTTTGGTGAAACTCTTGCAAACCCCGCCCTTACCGTTCTTGATATAGAGAAGTTTGCAGATGCAGCTCACGCGCACGGTGTTCCGCTTATTATTGACAACACCTTTGCAACTCCCGTTAACTGCCGCCCCTTTGAGCACGGCGCAGATATCGTAACTCATTCTACCACAAAGTATATGGACGGCCACGGCTCTGCAGTAGGCGGCTGTATCGTAGATTCCGGTAAGTTTGACTGGATGGCAAACAAGGAGAAGTTCCCCGGTCTTTGCACTCCCGATGAGAGCTACCACGGTGTTACCTATGCCGAAAGATTCGGTAAGGAAGGTGCATTTATCTATAAGGCAACCGCTCAGCTTATGCGTGATTTCGGTTGCACTCAGTCTCCCCAGAGCGCATTCCTCCTCAACCTCGGTCTTGAAAGCCTTCACGTAAGAATGGAGCGCCACTGCCTTAACGCAACCAAGGTTGCAGAGTTCCTTGAATCCCACGAAAAGATCAGCTGGGTAAATTACCCCGGTCTTAGGTCCAATAAATACTACGAGCTTGCAAATAAGTATATGCCCCGTGGCACTTGCGGTGTTGTAAGCTTTGGTATCAAGGGCGGTAGAAGTGCTGCTGAAAGATTTATGAAGGCGCTTAAGATCGCCGCTATCGAAACCCACGTTGCAGATGCGCGTTCCTGCTGCTTGCACCCCGCAAGCTCCACTC
This sequence comes from Eubacteriales bacterium, assembly GCA_045614485.1. Classification (GTDB taxonomy): domain Bacteria; phylum Bacillota; class Clostridia; order Oscillospirales; family CAG-272; genus UBA1740. The sequence continues at coordinate 2,654 of JAZLCY010000006.1, read as the reverse complement.
ACCGTCAGATGAGTGATGCGGAGCTCAGCGCGGCAGGTGTACCGAGCGATCTTGTACGTCTTTCCTGCGGTCTTGAGAGCTACAAGGACCTTATTTCAGATATTGAGGCTGCTCTTAAGGAGGTTTAAGAGTAAATCTCTTAAGAACACAGAAAGGAGAATCGTATGCCGATCAAGATTCCTAATGATTTGCCTGCGGTAAAAACACTTGCGGACGAAAATATCTTCGTTATGACCGAAACTCGCGCTATAACTCAGGATATCAGACCGCTTAAAATACTTCTTCTCAACCTTATGCCCAAGAAGATCGAAACTGAAACCCAGTTTTCTCGCCTTCTCGGTAACTCGCCCCTTCAGGTAGAGCTTGAGCTTATACATACCGAAAGCCATAAATCAAAGAACGTTTCTGAAGAGCATCTTTTGTCCTTCTATAAGACGTTCTCAGACGTTAAGGATAAATATTACGACGGTATGATAATCACCGGCGCTCCCGTTGAGCATATGGAGTTCTCTGAGGTCGAATATTGGGATGAGCTCACCGCGATAATGGAATGGACAAAAACGCACGTGCATTCAACCCTGCATATCTGCTGGGGCGCACAGGCAGGCCTCTATTATCACTACGGTGTGAAGAAATATCCGCTTGATGCGAAGCTCTTCGGCGTATTTCCCCACAAGGTAGATTATAAGAAGTCTATACTTTTCCGCGGCTTTGATGATGACTTTATGGTTCCTCAATCCCGCCACACCACCGTATTGCGCAAGGATATTGCCGCAGTTGCTGATCTTAAGATCCTTGCCTCGAGCGAGGAAGCGGGTGTCTACGCAGTTTCGAGCGCAAAGGGAAAGAGAATATTTATAACGGGCCACAGTGAGTATGATGCCGATACCCTTAAGGGTGAGTATCTTCGCGATCTTGCTGCAGGCAAGCCGATAAGCATTCCCAAGAACTATTTCCCCAAGGATAATCCTAAGAAAGCACCGATAGTTTCCTGGCGTGCACATGCAAATTTGCTGTTTTCAAACTGGCTTAACTATTTTGTGTATCAGACCACGCCCTACGACATCAGCAAGGTACCTACCGAAGCAAAGAAATAAAGAAAAACCGCAGATTTTTCTGCGGTTTTTCTTTTCGTGTTTAAGCGTTTTTATCTTTGCTTACAACCTTTTTCTGCCATGATCTCTTCTGGCATTCGGGGCATTTCATATATCTTGTTCTGCCCATGTGCATAGAGCTCATTATCGCTTTATATGTGGGCACATATCTGTGCCCACAGTTTTTGCATTCATAATATCCTGCAACCTGCTCGATTCTTATAAGAGTAAAGCAAATGGCAAGGAATGCCACCGCGGAAATCGAGATCATCAGTATTCTTACCCAATCGTCCATTGTTGCGAGCGATGCTATTATCAACATAGCGAAGAAAACGGCAAAGCTTGTGATACCGATTACTACTTCAAGTGTCAAAAGCCGTTTGTCAGCCTTTTCCTTTTGCCTAACCATTTCCAAAAGGTTGTTTTCAAGTTCTTTGTTGTAATTCTCCATAGCAACTTTCTCCCCACATAACAGATCGTTCACGCTAATTTTGAGAATCTCACACAAATCAAGCATAATGGCAGAGTCGGGCATTGATTTGCCGTTCTCCCATTTGGAAACCGCGCGGTCGGTGATATTCAGCTTTTCCGCCAACTGCATCTGTGTAAGATTTTCACGTTTTCTGCATTCGGCAATAAATTTGCCGATCTTAACCTGATCCATATGATCACCTCCTACGTCTTTATTATATCCGGGTAGCGCTGTAAAATCTACATACCGTAGGTTGAGTTTATAAAAATCAACGTGAAGGTGATAAGGGAAGGGGAGAAGTATATGTATTCAGCGCTAAAATGTTACACGGATAGGGGGATAGTAAACTTGAAATTAAGATTTTCAGCCAATAACCTTATACCTAAGTCTTATATAAGAGTGCTTCAGAACCTCGCAGGACTCAAGCTTAAGTATTCCAAGCTTTGAAAGTTCTTCTCCTTTTGTCAATGCAACTCCGTCGATTAATGTCGGCGTGTCCTTTCCGCCTATCAAAACGGGTGCTATAACTATGTCTACGTAGTCAAACAGCTTCTCCCTAAGGAAAAGTCCGTTAAGCTCTCCGCCGCTCTGTATAGTGAGCCTTTCGCATCCAAAGTCGGAATAAAGCCTTGAGAGCGCATCGGCAAGGTCAAGCTTTTCTTGGTAAATGATATATAGATTATCCTCGCTTACCGAAAACGCAGGGTGATCCTTGTTCGTTGTTATAAGCACAAACTGTTGCGAAAGCGCGCAAAAATATCGCACGCCCCCCTCCGTAAGATGCTTGCTGTCTACCAGAACGAAGGAAACGGGGCATTTTTCTTTAGGGAGATCTTTTGTGTTAACTCCCATTTTTGCCTGCACCTTGCCGGTGTTTAATGACCAAAGGTCGGTTGTCTGTTCGATCTCGTAATATTGGTGCAAGCCCTCTTTTACGCCGTCAACATATGGAAGATCGGCGTCAAAATCGAGCAAATCGTTATCTCCCGTGCTTATTTTGCCATCAAGCGAGGAGAGCATGAACAGAGTTGTGATTGGTCTTTTCATCATAATTATTCCAGCTCCTCGTAGATTTCAAGGAGTCTGTC
>JAZLCY010000005.1:0-39250 GCA_045614485.1 Eubacteriales bacterium | reverse complement strand
AACCTCTACGAACTGCTCGTAAGCTGCGGGGAACTTGTTAGCCATCTCTGCGATGGGCATGGGAGTACGAACACCTGCAACAACGTCCTCACCCTGTGCGTTGGTAAGGAACTCACCCATGAGCTTCTTCTCACCGGTAGCAGGGTCACGGGTAAATGCAACACCGGTACCGCAATTGTCACCCATGTTACCGAATGCCATTGCCTGTACGTTTACTGCAGTACCCCAAGAGTAGGGAATGTCGTTATCGCGGCGGTAAACGTTTGCTCTGGGGTTGTCCCAAGAACGGAATACTGCCTTAACTGCGCCGATAAGCTGTTCCTTAGGATCAGAGGGGAAGTCCTGACCGATCTTAGCCTTGTACTCAGCCTTGAACTGATTTGCAAGCTCCTTAAGGTCATCAGCGGTAAGCTCAACGTCAAGCTTAACGCCCTTTTCTTCCTTCATCTTGTCGATAAGCTCCTCAAAGTACTTCTTACCAACTTCCATAACAACGTCGGAATACATCTGGATAAATCTTCTGTAGCAGTCATAAGCCCAACGGGGATTGCCGGACTTCTTAGCCATAACCTCAACAACGTCCTCGTTAAGACCAAGGTTAAGGATGGTATCCATCATACCGGGCATGGATGCACGAGCACCGGAACGAACGGAAACGAGAAGGGGATTTTCAAGGTCACCGAACTTCTTGCCGGTAACACCCTCCATCTTTACAATGTACTCCATGATTTCAGCCATGATGTCAGCATTGATCTGACGGCCGTCTTCATAGTACTGTGTGCAGGCTTCGGTAGAAATAGTGAAGCCCTGGGGAACGGGAAGACCAATGTTGGTCATCTCAGCGAGGTTAGCTCCCTTACCGCCAAGGATCTCACGCATGCTTGCGTTACCCTCGGAGAAGAGATAACAATACTTCTTGCTCATTTTGTTTTCCTCCAAAATATAAAATTTATTTTTTTATAGCAATTTTATGTGGCCGCTCACGCGTTTTTTATATAAAATATACACCCGTGCGTAAGCCGCAACAGGAATTATAACACATTTTTGCATCTTTTTCTATATATTTTTAATAAAAATATACCAACCAACATAAATATTTACAATTTATTAACATTTGCTCATCAAAAAACACTAAAAACAGCACCGCAAAATTCCTCTTATTGTGTTCAAAACAATAAAAAACAGGATTTCCTATATTGCAAGAAAATCCTGTTTTTTATTTAAATTTGCCGTTTTACCGTTTTCTGCCGGCTTATTATGCTATACGAAATTATACAGCAGTTGTTTCTTCAACAACTTCGGTAACAGCCTCTTCTATTTCAGCTGTCTTCTTCTTTTTCTTAACGATTACGATAATTGCAACAGCGATTGCCGCAATGATTGCAAGACCGATAAGCGCGCCGATAATTGCAGCGATAGCAATAAGGAGAATAAGAATAAGTCCGCCTGCTCCTGATAACCAACTCATCACGTATGTTCCATCCTTCCTAAAATTTGTTTTAATAATTTTATCACAAGCGTGATCAAATGTCAATATTGTTTCAGCCATATAGTACTCCTTTTGGAAAAACGCTCTAAATCAATATTGCTACTTTTTTTAAAAGTAAAGACCTAAAAAAGATTTGTAATGCAGTTGCGATAACTTTATTAAACTTTTAGCACGGTGCTTTAATAATCCTTTTTTCTTCCACACTTTGTGCAAATTTGTTCTCCAAACAGTAAGAATTTCTTTTTAAATTTGTTACCGCAATGCTGACACAAGCCTTGTGAACGGCGTCTAAGCTTGTCCTTGGCAGTTTCTTCGTCAACCCCATTCTCGAGTTGTTTGCGTTTCTTTTCGGATTCTTCAAATGCTATAAGTGCTGACTCCTGCTTCCCAATGAATGTTTCTGAAATAGCTACAGGTGCTTCCAAGACAGAGTGTTCTTCCTTTTCAAAATTATCCAAGGTGGATAATTCAGTTTCAGCTTTAGCGTAAAGTAACTCTTTGCATTTTTTTGCGTTCGGTAAAAATACTATTTTTTCGAGTTCGCATAGTAATTTATATAGATAACCAGAAAACTGTTTTGACAAAGTCGGGATTTCAGATGTTATGCAAAAAGTTAAAACCATATCATCTTTTTGCTCGGAACTATCGTTTTTGTAGAAAGCAAGAATTGCTTCGCAGAAGTCTTTCATAACATTTTGGAAATCAAACAATTTGAGCTTATAACTAAACCTTTTAGGGCTGAAATCAAAAAACATTTTCACGATATCACATACACAAACAGAATCAGTTACTTGAATTGGAAAATACCGTAAAAAATAAGAATCTGTATTGTTGAAAATATCTTTAAGAACATCTATAAACTGTTGGTTATTTCGTTGCCAAATTGCATGTATTAATTTGAAATGCTCCGAAGGATGAAGCGCTTTCAACCATTCAGCAATCACTAATTTTGTAATATCATTTGTTTCTTCCAATTTCGCCAAGATCTCGTTCCACATTTCAGTATTATATGCATCATGTTGTTTTTGTGTGTTTTCAATTAAGTCAATTGTACACGGAAAATTTTGTGGAACAAAATTTAACTTTGATAAGGTAAAAGCGTGTTTGTTTTTTACCCAAGAGGGAACATATGAACATTCTTCGATTGCTTTTTTATAAGTATCACATTCATTTGCAATGTGACAAATTGAAAAATCCGCTTCTTCGGCAAAAGGGCAAAAATTCAAAAAGCATTTGTCGCAATTGATATGAGCTTTATTATTGGAAAGGCACAAATTACTAACACGTATTTGAAACGATAATCCATGAGCGCATGTTAGGTATACGAAAATACGAGAATTAATAGAAACATTTTGTGGCAAAAGATTACCATTTTTTTGATAGTCCCAGTATTTTATCATACAGGTTTGTGCGATGTTATTTTCTTGAAAAACTGTATGATACTGGGCATAAATATTAGGGCGATTATCAATTAATTCTTCTTTGCTCAAATGGAAAGAAACAAGCGAATCCTTGATTTCTTTCGTTATAGGTAAATCGTTTGCCTTAACATAATTATTGATAATGTTTACGATTTCGTTAATGACTTCTTGTAAGTGAAGTCCATTATCTTTTGAAGAAGTTTTTCGGTAAATAATATCACCGTGTTTATTATCCAGGTCCGCCAATCCGCATTCGCGAACGCGAACTAAGTAAACACCGGCATCAGAAAGAATGTCGTTTTTGCGATTGTCAATGTCAGCTTTATCTTTATGCCAATATGCACCATCATATTCAATGGCAAAATGCAAACAAGGGATATAAATATCTAATTCGATGCTTTCGTTTTCATTAAAAGAGTATTTTTCACGATTTACAGCATCTTGGAATAATTGCTTTATGTAGTAGTAAATTGCCTGTTCTCCAAATGATGTTCCACTTGAAGCTTGAGCTTTTTTTGTTGGAATGCTTGCCATATTATAATCCTTTCACGTTAAAAGTTAAAAATGATAAGAACTATCTCTTTTTGCCAAATATAAAACAAAGAACCATATGAAAATATGATTTTAGGGAACAGGATAAGGAGAGAGATTAAATTGCCATCACTTTGACAATTTAACCCCTCTCCGAGAGTTTTACAAGTGGGAAACCCACCTTGCAGAAAATACAATTATCATTCAGATAAAGCAAAGTCGTTAATTGCTTTTAACAGCAACGAGAAATTTTCGGTAGACCATTCAGAATCGAGTAAAATTAAAGAATTATATAAAGCAAGGAGTTCTTTGGGGAATCCATCGATAACATTATAATCTATACCATAGCTACCCAGTCTGCCTAAATACTGCATTAATTCGTACGAAAAAAATTGATATGCGATCTCATTATTCAAAAGAGAACTCTTCAATGCAAAAACCTCTTCAATTATCGCCGGAAATTCTTTTTTGACAAAATCTGCTTTGCTTTCAATTTTTTGGCTTATATAGTACCCATGTGCAATGGATCTGGCATGGTATTCGCTGTACAATGCCATGCCCCAGTAACTGTTGTTATTTTCTATGTGTAAATCACCGTTGTTAAATGATATCCTAAAATATTCATAATCAAACGCATGCATGCATTCGTGGATAACAGTACACTCATAGTCATCGTAATCGTTTCGTATGAGCAAGTGGTATGTCTGTCCGTCGTAGGGCATAGTTAACCCATTGCATTCTGAAAAATCATGATTTAGATATTGTCTAATTACATTATCATCAGACGCAAATAAAATCCAAGAATTGTTAATGTTGTCGACAAAGTGAATTTGAATAGGAACATCTTGATGATTTGTTTTCTCAATATAAAAAGTTGCAAGCTCATTTGCACGTATTTCTTTATCCGTCATATAACTCCTTTATAGTGCAAAAGGCGGTCAAATTAGACCGCCCTCGCTAAAAAATTGGCCTCCCCGGCGAGAATCGAACTCACAACAGAAACTTAGGAGGTTCCCGTTATATCCATTTAACTACAGGGAGAAATGAAAGTTATTTAACGATATGAAATTTACAAAAATAATACCCAAAACTATACTAATTTAAATTTTATGACACGAAAATCACCACATAATCAACAAAATGGGGCGAAACGTGATTTGTGCGCACGATTTAATGCTCATACAGTTTATCACAAGTTTTAACTCTTGTCAAGATTATAAATATAAAAACATGCAATTAATGGCAAAAAGAATTTACACGGGTGGTAGGAAAAAGAAAATTTATAAATTAAAGAATATTAATTTTGTCAAATAATTATTGATTTTTGTCGTATTAAATGATAAAATCACATAGCAGATCAAGAAATGTAATTTCGCCGCAAATGCGGTTATTAGGAGATTTTATATGGAGTTTTTGGGAAAAATTATACAGTTTTTCGGCGCTGAAATGGTTCCCCCATCCAACCTCGGTTGGTTTCATTTATTGTTTGTCGCGCTTGCAATAACCTTAACGGTGCTTGTGTGCGTTTTCCTGAAGAATGCAAATGATAAAACGTTCAGAATAATACTTTTTGCTTGTTGGACGGTTATGGTTGTATTTGAAATATACAAGCAGCTGATCAATACGTTTGAGTATAACGCGGAGCAAAATGTTATAACGTCAGAGTACACTTGGCGTCTGTTCCCGTTCCAGCTCTGTTCATCGCCTCTTTATATCCTTCCGTTTATAGTGTTCCTGCCGAAAGGAAAGGTTAGAGATGCTATGATGGCATTTATGGCATTTTTCTCCCTGTTTGGTGGGCTTGCAACGTTTGTCTATCCCGGCAACGTGTTTGTAGAAACAATTGGAATCAATATTCAAACCATGGTGCACCACGGCCTTCAGGTGATCCTCGGCATTTATATCGCCGTTTACACCGGGAAGAAGATTGGTATCAGGTACTATCTCAAAGGTGCGATAGTGTTCGCCTCTCTTCTTGGAATAGCGCTCGTTATGAATACGGTCGGTTATTACGGGCTCGTTGCGGCAGGTGCCGATATGGAGCTCAGCAAGAACCGCTTCAATATGTTCTACGTAGGTCCTTTCCATATGTGTAAGGAGCTTCCTATTCTCGATATTATCCATCCTATCGTCGGACCCGTGTGGTTTATTTTCATCTATCTTATAGGATTCCTTGCGATCGGTTTGCTTATTTTCGGCATCATATACGGTATTATGTCGCTTGTAAAACTGATTAAAAATCGGCTTGAGCATTCGAAAAAAACAGCATGATAAAGAATAAGAAGTTTATTATACCCGCAGTATCCGTTTTCCTCTTGCTCGAGCTTGTGCTCAGCGTCGCCATTCAGCATTCGCACGGCAGTGTGAACACCGCATTGAGTTATTCCGCCATAGTGCTCGCTTTTCTGTTTTCCTGGCTCTCTTTTGAGCATAGCGTTGATTTTATCTTAACCGAAATCGCACTTTTTTGCACCGTGATGGCAGACTTGTTCTTGGTTGTCTTAGATCCCATGCGTCAGCTTCCTGCAATGATCTTCTTCTCGGTAACTCAGCTCGCTTATTTCACACGGATACTACTTAAAACAAAAAATAAGCCCCTTTTTATCACTCATATCGCCGTAAGATGCGTTTTCTCGCTTGCGGCTGTTATAGCAACGGCAGCCGTACTTGGCGGCGGTTGTGATGCGGTTGCATTAATATCCCTTTTCTATTTTGCCAACCTTATTTTGAACGTTATCTTCTCGTTTATTTCGTTCAGAAAAGCGCCCGTATTGGCGATAGGCCTATTGCTCTTCCTTTTCTGCGATTTCTTCGTTGGAATGAGTATGATCGGCGGATATCTTGCAGTTGGAGAGGGTGGACTTATATCCTTCCTCGTCAGTCCCGGTTTTAATGCCGCGTGGCTTTTCTACGTTCCATCTCAGGCACTCCTTGCCATCTCGGTCATAGCCAAAAGAATTGTTAAGTGAATAAAGAGGTGCGATGGAACGGCGACCTGCGATACAGCAGGTCGCCGAACTTTGTTTGTCCATACGGGCAAATGATATTGCCTTTGGCAATGCTGTTTGCTTCGTAAATGATGTTACGCCTGACGGCATAGCGGACAAACGTTATTCCTTTACCGCCCGAAACAGATAATACGGTATAACACACTACACCCTCTGGGCGGGGAAATACACAAAAAGGGACGAGAATTTTCTCGTCCCTTTTTGTGTTGAATATAAAACTGCTTTATGGTAGGTAACCATAATCGCTCCTGTTTTTGTTTAGATCCCCCAAAAGCCGGGGGATCTTTATTTTATCTGATGTCGTAAACGCTTCTTGCCTTAACGTTGATTGCCTTTCCTTCAAGAACCTTAACTCTTACCTCATCTCCGTTGATGTCGAAGAAGTTGTCGGAGAGAACAAAGTCCTCATCGTCGGAATAAAGCTCAACGCTCTTTGCGTATGCGCTTGCCTTAACGGTTATCTCGTCGCCCTCAACCTTAACCTCGATTTCAGGATCCTTGAATTCGAAGTGCTTGGGTGCTGTGAAGAGCACTGTGCCGGAGCTGATGATCTCGCCTGCCTCAACAAGCTCGTAGGAATAATAGTTTTCCTTAACGTTGGTCTTGTTAAAGTCGATCTGGTCAAGATGTACTACGGAGAATGAGGGAACGTTGATGTTCCATTCGTACGTCTCAAGCACCTTACCGTAGGAGTTTCTAAGGTATGCGCGAACGGTAAGATCCTTGTCCGCGAGGGTGTCGTTGGTAACGCTGAGCTTCGCCTTTGTAACGTAGTCAAACTCGTAAGGATCGAAAATAACGAAGGGGCGTGTCGCCTTTTCGCCTATTTCCTCACAAGAAATGATCACAGGAGTGAAGAATCTCTTTGCGTAGTAATGCAATGCCTTAAGTCTGCCGTAGTAGTCAATGCTTGCCCAGGAAGCAACGGGCCAGATGTCGTTGAGCTGCCAGTAAAGTGCGCCCATGCATCTGCCTCTGTTGCGTCTCAAATGCTCAACGCCGTACTTGATTGCCTCTGCCTGCAAAAGCTGAGAAGCATAAAGAAGAGTGCCGAAGTTGGTAGGATAAAGGAATGTTTCGGAAAGATATGTAACTATCTTTGCGTTCGCACCGGTGTTTCTCTGGTGCTGTTCCATAACGCGGGAGAATATGTTTCTGTCCTCGGGGAGTGTGAACTGGTTAACTGTTTTCTCGCAGGGGAAGGACTGGAAGCCAAACTCGGAAAGGTATCTGAAGTAGTGGTTTCTGTACTCGGTAAAGGGCTTACCGGAGTGCCAAACCTCCCAGTAGTGAGTGTCGCCGTAATTATCGTTGTTGGGCTCGATAAAGTGTCCGCAACAGATAGGAGAGGTGGAGATATAGGGGATCTCGGGATAAACCTCTTTAAGAACTGTGGGGATAGTGTCGTTGAACATCTCGCAAATTCTGTCCTTGCAAGCCGCAAGCACCTCGGGAATTGCACCGCCGGAGCATGCCTCAACCTCGTTGTTACCGCTGATAAGAGCGATAGAGGGATGGTGGCGGAGTCTTGAAATGTTCTGTCTTACCTCAACTCTGATGCTCTCAAGCATCTCGTCGTCGGGATTATAAAGCGAGCAAGCAAACGCAAGGTCGAAGAATACAACAAGGCCAAGCTCGTCGCAAATATCGAAGAAATAATCGTCGGGATAGTAACCGCCGCCCCAGATTCTTATTGCGTTGAAGTTTGCATCCTTGCATCTCTTAAGCAGGGTGTAAGAGCGCTCCTTGGTGCATCTTGAGAGGACGTTATCCTCGGGAATATAGTCTGCACCCATTGCAAAGAAGCGAACGCCGTTGCACTCGTGCATAAAGCTCTCGCCCCACTTGTCTTTCTCGCGGATAAGCTTCATATCGCGAAGGCCGATTCTGCGCTCCTCGGTGTGCACAACCTCGCCGCCCTCGATAACCTCTGCCTTAACGGTGTAAAGGGACTGCTTTCCAAGTCCTGCGGGCCACCAGAGTCTGGGGTTCTGAACCTCGTACTCCTCGTTAGCCTTGATGTCAAATTCGCATCCGCACTCGCAGATAAGCGTAACCTTTACGTCAGCTTCCTTGTCGGTCTTGATAGAGGGGGTGATAAACACGCGGCCGCCCTCGTGTCTTTGATTGATCTTTATATCGGTGATCTTTGCGCTGTTTCTGGACTCAACGTAGATAGGGCGCCATATACCTGTGTCGGGAAGCATGGGTCCCCAGTCCCAACCGAGCATGCAGTGCGCCTTTCTGATATGTCCAAATCCGAATATCGCCTGGGTGTTGGGGAAAAGAGGAAGCTCATCGTTCTTCTTCTTAAGATATTCACGTATGGGATGGCAAACAACGTTGATCTCGTTCTCGCCGTCCTTGATAGCCTCGGTTGCATCAAAGCTGTATGTAACGTGCATATTATCAGCCTTGCCGATGTGCTTGCCGTTAAGGTAAACGTCGCAGAATGTGTCAAGACCCTCGCATACTACGTAATGTTCGCACTCATCCTTCTCAAAGTTGAACGTACGTGTGAAGGTGTACTCGTGATAGGTCAATTCAAGCGCGCCAAATTCGTTATCTCTGTAAAAGGGGTCGTCCATAAGCTTGTTGTCAAGCAGGAAGGAGTAAAGTGAGCCGGGAACAGTGCCGGTACAATCATATCCGTTGCCCGTCATTCTCCACTGGCCGCAAAGACTTAATTTTTTCATTTTCTTATCTCCTAAAAAATATAGTTGATATTTGTATTATATTATGATAAAATTAGTTAAACAATATTTTATATTATCATTTTTTTGCACAATCTTACTATTTTGAGGTGTATTTGTGGAATTTTACGTTTACGGAATTGATTTTAAACATAAGATCAATGAATTTAGTATAAGAACGGTGTCGCAGTCCTATTTCATGAGCTATTTCAGAGATGACTATCTTATAGAGCTTTCGGGCAGGCTTGTAAAGGGCAGGGCAGGTGATCTTATCATTCAGCGCCCCGGCGATATTATATACCACGGCCCGAAAAAAGGCAGCTCTCAGGGGTTCTCAAACGACTGGCTTTATTTCGGAGGCGAAGAGGTGGAGGGCCTTCTTATGAAGTATCCGATCCCCGTTGGCAAGCCCTTCCGTCTTGGCTCGTCGGTGTATCTTTCTTCGGCTATAAATAAGATCCACGCGGAAAAATCTTTTTTGAAAGAGGGATATCGCGAAAAGTGTGATATCATCTTCACCGATATGCTGATAGACGTCTACCGAGCGTATAAGACCTACGGCGCTTCGAGCGCTGAGGAAAAGCTCGAGTACGTGAGAGGCGCTATGATCGCCGATTTCTCTCGCTCCTGGCGGCTTTCAGAGCTTGCCGGTATGGCAGGCTATTCTGTCAGCCGTTTTTCAAGCCTGTATAAATCCGAGTACGGTATTTCACCTATGGACGATCTTATGAACATAAGGATAGAGCGCTCAAAGCTCCTTATCCGTTACGGCAGTATGTCCCTTGGCGCGATTGCGGAGGCAATGGGATTTTCTTCAATATATTATTTCTCGCGCCAGTTCAAGAAAAAAGAGGGCATAACGCCCTCTGAATTCAAGAAAAAGTTATAAAATACACGGTATTATTCCGTCACGGTATTTATTTTGTTACATTTATGCGCTCTGCTTTTTTCTCATCCTGCACCAGTTTATAAAGCCGTACAGGTCGTTCAGTAAGAACATAACAAAGCAGAAGATCATTGGTATGTATCCCGCATCCTTGATGCTGGCAAGTACCCACATAACGATCAGAACTATATCGTTAAGTGAATATGCAATGGCATAAAGAGGGGAGCGCAGGAACATAAGCAGGGAGGCAAAGAAGCTCGTTGCCACCGAAAGTGTGCTTACAATGAGATTTGCCGTGCCAAGTCTTCCAAGCACAAAGTAGAATACTATGCTTACCACTGCGGAGGCAAGTATGCAAAGTATCAGCCTTTTTGCCGATATTTTTGCTATCTTCACCTCATTTGTCTTGCCGTATGGATTTTTAAGCCAGGATATTATCGCCGCTATAGCTGCAGGTGCGCTCATAAACATATAGGTTATCATCTCGCCGTAATATGAGAAGATGCAGGATATGATCCCGTACAGCAGTGCGAATATCACCACAAGTATTTGCCCGAAAACCAGTCCCTTTGCCACAAATATCAGTGCCGTAACTCCAATAATGGATGCCGCAAGTGTCAAGGGGTCTTTATCCGGGGAGAATATGAAGGAGATGATCACAACTGCCATGGAGGATATGAGCAGCGCCCATTCAAATGCCGTCAGCGATCTGAACGGATTGCGTAATTTTTTCATTTTCAGTCCTTAAAAACGGGTATTCCGACCTTGCAGAATACCCGTTTTTTATTTTTATCTGTTAAGTATAAGCTTTGTGAGTTCAACGGGATCAACGATCTTGCCGTCCTTGTAAACTCTCATGTTACCGGATGCGATCTCGTCGATAAGGATAACCTCGTCGCCATTGTAACCGAACTCAAACTTGATGTCCCAAAGATCAAGTCCGATGCTCTTAAGGTCGTCTGCAACGATCTTGGTGATAGCAAGGGTCTGCTCCTTCATGGAGTTGAACATTTCAAGTGACATAACGCCAAGCGCCGCAAGGCCCTCTGCGGTAACGAGCGGGTCGCCCTTCTCGTCGTTCTTGAAGGTGCATTCAACGTAGCCGCCCTCAAGCTTGGTTCCATCCTTAATATACTCACCGTATCTGCGGATGAAAGAGCCGGTAGCAACCAATCTGCAAATAACCTCAAGTCCGTGGCCGAATACCTTGCCGGGAAGCACTTCCATAGTAGCTTCGTCCACGTTAGCGCTAACGTAGTGTGTCTTGATGCCTGCCTTTTTGAGAAGCTCGAAATAGTATACCGATGTCTGAAGATTTGCCTTGCCGATACCCTCGATTGTAAGGCCTACGGTGTTTTCACCGGGATCAAAAACGCCGTCCTTACCGGTGCAGTCGTCCTTGAACTTAAGCATAACGTTACCGTTATCAAGAGAGTATACGTCCTTGGTTTTTCCAACGTAAATTTTTTTCATTTCTTTTTCTCCTTGCAGTTGATTGCAAAAATTTTGACGAATACATTTTAACACAAAAAAATCGATTTGTACATAGCAAATCAAAAAAAATATTTTTTCGTCCTTTTGCCACAGGATACCCCGTTTCTAACTTTTTCTTTTGTATAATGTGAAATATGCAAAAATTGGCAGGAGCGCAACTTTTTTGTTGAAAGAATACAAAAAAATGCAAAACAACTCAAGAAAAATCTAACACACGCGCCATAAATAATATTGACTTTATATATTTATTATGTTAAAATAGAGTTAACGAGTGGGTTTTTGCAACTGACGGACAAGCGGCTTACCGCAAGGGAGCAAAAATCAATATTCAGTCGACCGTCTGGGCAAGCTTTACCGTATGGGGTAAAACTGCCCATTTTTTATTTTTTGAATCTTCGGAGGTGCTATTTATGAAAAAGGTAGCGGTAATTATGGGGTCGGACAGCGACCTTCCTATAGTTGAAAAGGGTATAAACGTTCTTGTTGAGTACGGCATTCCCCACGAGGTGCACGTTTACTCCGCGCACAGAACTCCCGGCGAGGTTGCCGAGCTTATCGGCAGTGCAGAGGAGCGCGGTATCGGTGTTATCATCGCGGCGGCAGGTATGGCTGCTCATCTTGCAGGCGCTATTGCGGCAAACACAACTCTTCCCGTTATCGGCATTCCGATCTCCTGTAAGAACACGGGCGGTGTCGATGCGCTTTGGTCCACCGTTCAGATGCCTTCCGGCATTCCCGTTGCCACCGTTGCTATTGACGGCGCGGCAAATGCGGCACACCTTGCGGCTCAGATCCTTGCTATCACAGATAGCGAGCTTTCCGCAAAGATCAAGGCAAAGCGCCGAGCTGCTAAGGAGCAGGTTCTCGAAAAGAACCGCGCCGTAGAAGCTAAATATAATGTTTAAAATAAAATTGAATATATTTCGGAGGTGATTTGAATGGGTGTATTCGGAATAATCGGAGAAAAGCGCGCCTCGGTTGCTCAGAGTGTTTACTATGGATTGTACGCACTTCAGCACAGGGGTCAGGAAAGCGCCGGTATCGTCGTTAATGATGACGGTCTGTTCTCTTTGTATAAGGGATCCGGCCTTGTAAACGACGTTTTTGACAGAAAGACCTTGGACTCTCTCGGTAAGGGTAATATGGCGATCGGCCACGTTCGCTACGGCACTCTTTTAACAAAGGATAAGGCAAATGCCGAGCCGATAGTTGTCAATCACATAAAGGGCCGCCTTGCTATCGCAACAGACGGCGCGATCGTAAATGCTGTTGAGCTTAAGCATGAGCTTGAGCTTCAGGGCATGATATTCCACACAACCTCGGATGCTGAGATCATATCATACGTTATCACGAAGGAGAGAATCACTTCCGCTTCAATTGAGGAGGCGGTATACAAGGCTATGGACAAGCTCTTGGGTGGATACTGCCTCCTTCTTATGTCTCCGCAAAAGATCATTGCGGCAAGGGATAAAAACGGTATCAGGCCTCTTTGCTACGGCAGGAAGGAAAACGGAGAGTACGTTATCGCCAGCGAGAGCTGTGCGCTTGACTCTGTCGGCGCCACCTTTGTGCGCGAGATCAGGCCCGGCGAGATAGTTGTTTTCTCTTCAAACGGTGAGGTAAGATCGATATCGGAGCGTTGCAATAAGGCTAAAGAGGCTCTTTGCGTATTTGAATACGTTTACACAGCCCGTCCCGACTCGGTTATAGCCGATTGCTCGGTCCACCTTGCAAGAAAGCGCGCGGGTGCGTATCTTGCAAAAGCACATCCCGTTGAGGCAGACGTTGTTGTCGGCGTGCCCGATTCCGGTCTTGATGCGGCTCGCGGATATGCTGAGGAATCAGGCATTCCCTATGAAATAGGACTCATTAAGAATAAGTACATAGGCAGAACCTTTATCTCGCCCGGTCAGAGCGCGAGAGAGGATCTTGTAAGAATAAAGCTCAATCCCGTTTCAAGCACAGTCAAGGGAAAAAGAGTCGTTCTTGTTGATGACTCTATCGTTCGCGGCACGACCTGTGCAAGACTTGTAAGGCTTCTTCGCTCCGCAGGTGCCACCGAGGTTCACCTCCGTTCATCTGCGCCCCCATTCCTTAATCCCTGTTACTACGGCACGGATATAGATTCGAAGGAAGCTCTTATTGCGAACAATCATACCGTGGAGGAAATACGCGACATTGTCGGCGCTGATAGCCTTGGTTATCTTCCTCTTGAGGCTGTAACCAAGCTTGGTGCCACCGGCAGCTGCACGGGCTATTGCACCGCTTGCTTTGACGGTAACTATCCTACCGAAACACCTAAGTGCCCGAAGGATAGATACGACTACAAAATCTCCGAAAAACACGAATAATAAACGAGAAAGAGGATAAAAAAGTGAAAAACTCAAGAAGCGAAAGCTATGCTGCGGCAGGTGTTGATATAACAGCCGGTTATAAGGCGGTTGAGCTTATGAAGGCTCATATTGCCAGAACTAAAAACGAAGGATGCCTTGATGACGTAGGCGGATTTGGTGGATGCTTCGGTCTTCCTATGGGAATGGAAGAGCCTGTTCTCGTATCCGGAACCGACGGTTGCGGCACAAAGGTTAAGATGGCTATCCTTATGGATAAGCATGATACTATCGGTATAGATGCAGTTGCAATGTGTGTGAACGACATCATCTGTTGCGGCGCAAAGCCCCTCTTCTTCCTTGATTATATTGCCTGCGGCAAGAATATTCCCGAGAAGATCGCAGCTATCGTTGGCGGTGTTGCCGAGGGATGCGTTCAGTCCGGCGCGGCTCTTATCGGCGGCGAAACTGCCGAGCACCCCGGTCTTATGCCTGTTGATGACTATGATCTTGCAGGCTTTGCGGTTGGTATCGTTGATAAAAAGAAGATCCTTGATAACAAGAAGACAGAGGAAGGCGACGTTATTATCGCCCTTGCATCAAGCGGTATCCATTCATACGGCTTTTCTCTTGTAAGAAAAGTATTTGATATAGACAATAATCCCGCATCTCTTTACGCTCCCTGCGATTCTCTTGGCGGCAAGAGCATCGCCGAAACCCTTCTCACTCCAACCAAGATCTACGTTAAGAGTGTTCTCTCACTTCTTGATAAGGTGGCGGTAAAGGGTATCAGCCATATCACAGGCGGCGGCTTCTACGAGAATATCCCGAGAGCACTTCCTAAGGGATACACCGCAAAGATAGAAAAAAGCGCAGTTAAGGTGCTTCCCATCTTCGAGCTTATTGCGAAAACCGGTAATATCCCCGAGCGCGATATGTTCAACACCTTCAATATGGGTGTAGGTATGTGCATTGTTGTTGCCAAGGAGGATGCCGCGGCTGCTGTTGAAATACTCAAGGCAGGCGGCGAGGATGCTTACCTTATCGGTGAGGTTATCAAGAGCGACGAGGGCGTAATTTTATGCTGATAAACAACAAGGTCAAGATCGCCGTGCTCGTTTCGGGCGGCGGAACAAATCTGCAGGCTCTTATAAATGCCGAAAAGGGCGGAATCATAAAGAGCGGCACTATCTCCCTCGTGATTTCAAACAAGGCGGATGCCTATGCGCTCACGCGCGCTGCCGAGGCCGGTATAAAGACCGAGGTGGTTTGTAAAAAGGATTATGCCACGGCAAAGGAATTTGAAGATAAGATGATCTCAATTCTTGATGCCGAGGGAATAGAGCTTATCGTTCTTGCAGGATTTATGTCCATTCTTTCCGGCAGTTTCACCGATCATTTTAAGGATAGAATAATCAACGTTCATCCATCTCTTATCCCGTCCTTTTGCGGCGAGGGATTTTACGGCTTGCGTCCCCACCGTGCCGCGCTTGAGTACGGCGTTAAGGTAAGCGGTGCAACCGTGCATTTTGTGAACGAGGTTGCAGACGGTGGAAAGATCATAATGCAAAAGGCGGTTGAGGTCTATGAAACCGATACCCCCGAGGTGCTTCAGAAAAGGGTAATGGAGGAGGCTGAGTGGATAATTCTCCCTGCCGCAACCGAGAAAATATCCTTTGAGATCCTTTGCTCTAAATAAAACAGTCTAACAGGAGAAATAAAATGTCAATATACGGTATAAACAACCTTCCCGAGCTTCTTAAGGCAAACACCTATCCCGGCAGAGGCATTGTTGTCGGCAAGACCGAGGATGGCAAGTGCGCCGCATTTGCTTACTTTATAATGGGTAGAAGCGAGAATTCAAGAAACCGAGTTTTTGTAGAAAAGGGCGGAGATCTTTTCACCGAGCCCCATGATTACACCAAGGTTTCAGATCCTTCGCTCATCATCTACTCCGCAGTGCGTAAGCTTGATAAAGCAACTATCGTAACCAACGGCGATCAAACCGATACAATAAGAGATTTTATGCTTCGCGGCGAGGATATGAGAGCGGCTCTCAGAACCCGTGAGTTTGAGCCCGATCACCCCAATCTCACCCCCAGAATTTCGGCAGTGCTTAACTTTGGCGAGGGTGGTTTTACCTATGATATGAGCATTCTTAAGAGCGCGGATGCAGGGGGATCTGCCTGTGCAAGATATTTCTTCGAGTACCCCGCGATTTCGGGCCTTGGCCATTTCATTCATACCTACGTGTGCGACGGAAATCCTATTCCCACCTTCCAGGGTGAGCCCGAGAGAGTAAAGATCCCCGATTCTATTGATGAATTTACCGATTCCATTTGGGAAAATCTTAATCCCGATAACAAGATCTCACTCTACGTGCGCTATATAAACCTTGAAAATGGCGCCGAAGAGTCAAGAATGATCAACAAAAATAAATAAGAGGTGTATTATGCAGGAATTTGAGCTTAAATACGGATGTAACCCCAATCAGAAGCCCTCTAAAATATATATGAAGGACGGTTCCGAGCTTCCCATAGAGATCCTCTCTGGCAGGCCCGGATACATAAACTTCCTTGATGCATTCAACTCATGGCAGCTTGTTAAGGAGATAAAGGAGGCAACAGGCCTTCCCGCTGCAACCTCCTTCAAGCACGTAAGCCCCACCTCCGCGGCGGTTGGCATCAAGCTTTCGGATAACCTTAAGCGCGCCTGCTTCGTGGACGATATCGAAGGGCTTGACGAGTCCCCCCTCGCGTGTGCATATGCCAGAGCGAGAGGTACCGACCGTATGTCATCATTTGGAGATTGGATCGCGCTTTCAGACGTTTGCGATAAAACAACCGCTCTTATCATCAAGCGCGAGATATCTGACGGTATAATTGCTCCCGGATATACTGACGAGGCTCTTGAGATCCTCAAAACCAAGAAAAAGGGCGCTTACAACATCGTTAAGATAGACGAAAATTACAAGCCCCAGCCTATCGAGACCAAGGACGTTTTCGGTATCACCTTTGAGCAGGGAAGAAATGAGTTCAAGATCGACCGCGAGCTTCTTTCCAACCTTGTAACCGAGAATAAGGAGCTTCCCGAGGATGCAGTCCGCGACCTCATAATCTCACTTATAACACTTAAGTACACTCAGTCTAACTCGGTATGCTATGCATATCAGGGCCAGGCGATCGGTGTTGGCGCAGGTCAGCAGTCAAGAATTCACTGCACTCGCCTTGCAGGTACAAAGGCAGATACCTGGCATCTCCGCCAGCACGAAAAGGTGCTCTCTCTTCCTTTCCTTCCCACCATCTCCCGTCCCGATAGAGATAACGTTATTGACGGCTACATAAACAAGAATGAAGAGGACGTTTGTGCCGACGGTATCTGGCAGAAGTACTTCACCGAAAAGCCTGAGCCCCTCACCGAGAGGGAGATGCGCGAGTATCTTGACGGAATTACCGGTGTAAGCGTTGGCTCTGATGCCTTCTTCCCCTTCGGCGATAATGTTGAGAGGGCAAGGCGCTCGGGCGTAAGCTATATCGCTGAGCCGGGCGGATCGATAAGAGATGATATCGTTATCGATACCTGTAACAAGTACGGTATTGCCATGGCATTTACCGGTATGCGTCTTTTCCACCACTGATGAGAGGTACTTTATGAGAGTAATGGTAGTTGGCGCCGGCGGCAGAGAGCATGCCATCGTCAAGAAAATAAAAGAAAATAAAAACGTAAGCGAGATATTCGTTCTCCCCGGCAACGCAGGTATGGCAAAGGATGCCACCCTCGTTCCTATAGGGGCAAAGGATATCGACGCTATTTGCAATTTTGCGAAAGAAAATGCTATTGATTATGCGGTCGTTGCTCCCGATGATCCCCTTGTTCTCGGATGCGTGGATAGGCTTGAAGAGATCGGTATCGAGTGCTTTGGCCCTCGCGCAAATGCCGCAATAATCGAGGGAAGCAAGGTCTTCTCTAAAAATCTTATGAAAAAATACGGCATTCCTACCGCGCAGTATGAGGTCTTTGAGTCGGCAGACTCGGCCCTTGAGTACGTTAAGAATTGCCCCATCCCCACGGTTATCAAGGCGGATGGACTTGCGCTTGGTAAGGGTGTTATCATTGCAATGAGCCGTGATGAAGCATGCGAGGCTATCAAGTCCATTATGGAGGACAAAAAGTTCGGTGCAAGCGGTAACAGAATTGTTATCGAGGAGTTTCTTGAGGGCCCTGAGGTTTCAGTGCTCGCGTTTACAGACGGTAAGTGCGTAAAGCCCATGGTTTCCTCTATGGACCATAAGCGTGCGCTTGATAACGACGAGGGACTTAACACCGGAGGTATGGGAACGGTTGCTCCCAATCCCTATTATTCCGATGCGGTTGCCAAGGAGTGTATGCAGAAGATATTCCTCCCCACCGTCAACGCAATGAATGCCGAGGGCAGAACCTTCAGGGGATGCCTCTATTTCGGTCTTATGATAACTAAGGACGGCCCCAAGGTGATCGAGTATAACTGTCGCTTCGGAGATCCCGAAACACAGGTTGTTCTCCCCCTTCTTGAATCCGATCTTTTAACCGTTATGATGGCAACCACCCGTGAGGAGCTTTCCTCATGCGAGGTGAAGTTTGCATCTAAATCCGCCGCGTGCGTTATTATGGCTTCAAAGGGTTATCCCGAGGCTTATGAATCCGGCTTTGAGATAACTGTTCCCGATTCTCTTGCGGATAACGTTTTCGTTGCGGGAGCTAAGGAAAAAGACGGTAAAATAGTTACCGCAGGTGGCAGGGTTCTCGGTGTAAGCGCTGTTGCGGACACACTTTCGGGTGCTCTCGAGCTTGCATACCGCGGTGTCAAGGAAATAAAATTCGATAATGCGTATTACCGTAACGATATCGGTAAGCGTGCGCTTATGGCAATAAAGGAGGGCTGATATGGTTTATCGCGTTTACGTAGAAAAAAGAGAGGGGCTTGATAACGAGGCTCGCGCTCTTAAAAACGAGATCTCAACCTTTCTCGGCATAAAAAGTGTTGATAAGGTAAGAATGCTTAACCGCTATGATGCCGAAAACATCACAGAGGAGCTTTTTGCCTATGCTGTTGGTGCGGTGTTCTCCGAGCCTCAGCTTGATATAACTTATACCGAGCTTCCCGCCGAGGCAGGTGCTGTGGTATTTGCCACCGAATATCTTCCAGGCCAGTTCGATCAGCGCGCAGATTCTGCGGCGCAGTGCATTCAGCTTATCAGCAAGGGTGAGAAACCCCGTGTTGCAAGCGCAAGAGTGTACGTTCTTTACGGCGATATGACGGCTGATGAGATCGCGAGAATCAAAAAGCACGTTATAAATCCCGTGGAGGCGAGGGAAGCTTCCCTCGATCCTAAGGCAACTCTTGAGATCGAGTATGAGATCCCCACCTCTGTTAAAACTCTTGAGGGATTTTTGGATCTTGATGAGGCAGGCCTTTCTGCTTTCATCAAGGAAAACGGTCTTGCAATGGATATTGACGATATAAAGTTCTGTCAAAAGTACTTTGTATCCGAGGGCAGATGTCCCACCATTACCGAGATCAAGATGATCGATACCTATTGGTCTGACCACTGCCGTCACACCACCTTCCTTACCACTATTGATAAGGTAAGCTTTGAGGACGAGGTAATTGAGGCGGCTTACCGCGATTACCTTGCGGCAAGAGAATCGATAGGCAGAAAGAAGCCGATAAACCTTATGGATATCGGCACTATAGCGGCAAAATGTCTTCGTAAGGCCGGCAAGCTTGATAAGCTTGATGAGTCTGAGGAGATCCACGCTTGTACAGTTAAGATCGAGGTTGAGGCAGACGGTAAGAAAGAACCCTGGCTTCTCCTCTTCAAGAATGAAACGCATAATCACCCCACCGAGATCGAGCCCTTCGGCGGCGCGGCAACCTGTATCGGCGGTGCTATCCGTGATCCCCTTTCGGGCAGATCCTACGTTTACGGAGCTATGCGTTTGACAGGCGCGGCAGACCCCACCCGTCCGCTTGAGGATACCCTTAAGGGCAAGCTTCCTCAGCGCAAGATAGTAACCACGGCGGCGGCAGGTTATTCTTCATACGGTAACCAGATCGGTCTTGCAACCGGTATCGTTGATGAGATCTATCATGACGGATATGCCGCAAAGCATATGGAGGTTGGCGCTGTTATTGCGGCAGCTCCTGCTGAGAACGTAAGGCGTGAGCGCCCCGCTCCCGGTGATATAGTAGTTCTCCTTGGTGGCAGAACCGGACGCGACGGATGTGGCGGTGCAACAGGTTCTTCAAAGTCCCATAACCTTCAGTCGCTTGAAAGCTGCGGTGCGGAGGTACAGAAGGGTAACGCGCCCGAGGAAAGAAAGCTTCAGCGCCTCTTCCGTAACCCTGTGGCATCCAAAATGATAAAGAGATGTAACGACTTCGGTGCAGGCGGCGTGTCGGTTGCGATAGGCGAGCTTGCTGACGGTCTTGATATTGATCTTAACGCAGTTCCCAAAAAGTATGAGGGACTTGACGGCACAGAGCTTGCTATTTCCGAATCGCAGGAGAGAATGGCTGTTGTGATCGAGCCCGAAATGAAGGATGCATTCCTCGCTCTTGCTGAGGAGGAGAACCTCGAGGCAACCGTTGTTGCAACCGTAAAAGAGGATGCTCGCCTCACAATGTATTGGAACGGCAAGGCTATATGTGATATCAGCCGCGAGTTCCTTAACTCCAACGGTGCGGAAAAGCATATAGAGATCGAGGCGGCATCGGTCAAGAAGATAGAAAAAGAGATTCCTGCTTGCTTTGAGTGTGGAATTATGGGTGTTGCAAGCGGACTCAACACCTGTTCCAAGCGCGGTCTTTCCGAGCGATTTGATTCAACGATCGGCCGTGGCACAGTGCTTATGCCCTTCGGCGGTAAGCATCAGCGCACTCCCATTCAGGCTATGGTGCATAAGATCTCTATGGAGAAGGCGCATACTGACGACGTTTCGTATATGTCCTGGGGATATAACCCCGATCTCTCTTCCGCAAGCCCCTATCACGGTGCATACTGTGCCGTAGTAGAGTCGGTTTCCAAGCTTATTGCAACAGGTGCTGATTTTAACGACGTTTATCTTACCTTCCAGGAATATTTTGAGAAGCCTATGAAGGATCCTAAGAGATGGGGCAAGCCTCTCTCCGCGCTTCTCGGTGCATTCAAGGCTCAGATGGATCTCGGTATCGCTGCAATCGGCGGTAAGGACTCTATGTCCGGTACTTTCGAGAATATCGACGTTCCCCCCACGCTTATTTCCTTTGCTGTAACCACAGGTAAGGAGGGCGAGGTAGTTACCAACGAATTCAAGGCCGCAGGCAATAAGGTTGTCCTTCTTGCGCCCGAGTATGATAAGAATGGTCTTCCCAAGGCGGATTCTCTTATCGCACTTTACAATAACGTAACCGCACTTATGCGCTGTGGCAAAGTAAAGTCTGCATATACCGTAACCTATGGCGGTATCGTAGAGGCAGTTCTTAAGATGAGTATGGGTAATGGCTTTGGCTTCGATTTTGCCGATATTTCTCTTGGTGATATGTTCGGCTATAACTATGGCGCATTTGTTCTCGAAGTTGATAAAAACTTCGATGGCGGTGTTACCGTAGGTTACGTAACTGATAAGGCAGAGTACACCTATTGTGGCAAAAAAGTTGACACGGGTCGTGTAATTTCAGCATATGAAGGCAAGCTTGAGTCAATTTATCCCACTTCAGCCGGTAATAAGGATAAGGAAGTAAAGACGATTTCCTATATTGCAAAAGAACACCGTTCTGCCGCTATCAAGTGTCAGAAACCCCGTGTGCTCATTCCCGTATTCCCCGGCACAAACTGTGAGTACGATTCTGCAAAGGCAGTTCGTGAGGGCGGTGCAGAGGCAGAGATATTTGTTATCAATAACCTTACTGCTGACGGTATTAAACGCTCGTCCGAGCAGTTTACGAAAAAGATCAAAACCGCGCAGGCTATATTCGTTCCCGGTGGATTTTCAGGCGGAGATGAGCCGGACGGTTCGGGTAAGTTTATCACCGCATTCTTCCGCGGTGCAGACGTGCGCGAGGCGGTTGCCGACCTTCTTGATAACCGCGACGGTATGATGTGCGGTATCTGTAACGGCTTCCAGGCTCTTATCAAGCTTGGTCTGTTGCCTTACGGCAAAATCATAGACACTGATGAAAACTGTCCCACCCTGACGTTTAACGACATCAGTCGCCATCAGTCCAAGATCGTAAGAACAAGGATCGCATCCAATATGTCCCCCTGGCTCTCGGAGTGTAACGTGGGCGATATATTCAACGTTCCGATCTCTCACGGCGAGGGTAAGTTTATCGCTAACCCCGAGGTTCTTAAGGAGCTTATCGATAACGGTCAGATCGCAACTCAGTACGTTGATCTTTCGGGCAATGCAACCTATGATATTGAGTTCAACCCCAATGGCTCAACTCTGGCGGTAGAGGGTATTACCTCGCGTGACGGTAGAGTGTTCGGTAAGATGGGTCACTCCGAGCGTATCGGAAAAGGTCTATACAAAAACGTTTACGGCGAATACGACATCAAGATGTTCAAATCGCTCGTTAAATACTATAAGTAAAAAACAGGGAAGGGATGCATCTGCATCCCTTCCTTCTCTTTATCTTTAGTTCAGTGATCCTTGCTTGAATCCACGTCTTGTCATCTCAGCTGTAACAGCGCCGATTATCTCGTTTTTATCCTTGTTCCAATCGGGTGCTATAAGCATATCGCGTGGGCAGTCGCCTGTTATTCTGTGTATAACGGTGTCAGCCGGCATTCTTGCTATCGAATATGCCGCCGCAGCCTTGTATTCATCAAGTGTGGGGGGCGTGTAACGTTTTTGATAGTACAAATTGGCAAGTTCTGTGCCTTCCATAACGTATATTGAGTGTATTTTCACTCCGAATGGATGGTGGCTTGCTATATAATCTGCCGTCTTTTTGTAATCGTCCATATCCTCGCCGGGTAAACCGATTATCATATGCACAACAACCCTTATTCCGCGATCCGTAAGCATTTTGCAGGCTTTTTCAAAAACCTCGGTCTTGTATCCTCTGTTGATAATTTCTGCCGTTTTGTCGGATGCGGTCTGTAATCCAAGCTCAACCCAAACCTCGCAGTCCTTTGTATATTCGGCAATAAGGTCACAGATTTTTTCGTCTATGCAGTCGGGTCTTGTTCCAATGGCAAGTATCTTTATCCTGTGGTCGAAAAGCGCCTCGTCATATCTTTTTTTAAGCACTTCAGTTGGCGCGTATGTGTTTGTAAAATTCTGAAAATATGCAATAAATCCGTCGTCGTCCTTAGCTCCGTTAAGTGCGGATCTCACCTGCTCGGTAATTGTCGGTGCGCTGTCAATATGCTCGCCCGCGCCTCTCTCGCCGCAGTAAATGCAGCCACCCGTGCCGCATTTTCCATCTCTGTTGGGGCAGGAAAAGCCACCGTCAATGCATATTTTTTTCATTCTTTTGCCGTATTTTTCTCTAAGATACGTGCTTAAGTTGTAGTAAAGCATCTCTTGCCCTCCTTTTTTAAAATTCTACCACATCTTTTTCTCTTTTTCAACCGTTCTGCATACAAATTTTAAATCGGGAAAAAATACATCCACAGGTGCAGTATCTTTGCATCAGAAAAACAAAGGAGAGCTTTTATGAAGGAAAGTAAAAAGCAAACTTCATCCGAAATGGAGAAAAAAGACCCTAAGGGAAGAAACCGAGGCGGGAGCAACTCGATCCCCGGAATAAACACCCCCGGCATAGAACTTCCTGCATTTAATCCTCCCGTTCCCAACAGAGCCTGGACGGCTATGAAGAACGGCGTTGATATCGATTCGCTCACCCCCGAGGAGCGCAGGGATCTCTATATCGGCAGGGACGATATATAATATTACCGCATAAAAAAGCAATATTTCATATTGCTTTTTTATCTTTTTTGGTGTATAATATATCCAATATTGATATTCAGGAGAAAAAGAATGCAAAACAGGGTCAACATTTCGGATAAAGGCGCGTTTCTCGATATATACGTCGAAAAAACGGAAAAATTGCGTGACGGAATTCTGATACTTCCGGGCGGAGGATATTACAACGTATGCGAGGATCGTGAGGGTTATCCTATCGCAAAGGCGTTTCTTGAGCGAGGTGTAAATGCCTTCGTTCTTACTTACACTACCGGGGAAAACGTAAGATTTCCAAGCCATCTTAACGAAGTGGCACAGGCTATGAAGTACATAAAGGATAACTCTGATGAGCTTTCGGTAGACCCCGAAAGAATATTTGTCCTCGGCTTTTCGGCAGGCGGCCATCTTGCAGGCTCTATCTCGGTTATGCATAGGGAGGCAGAGCAGATGCTCGGCATTCCCGAGAACTCCGCCCGTCCTGCAGGCACGGTTTATTGCTATCCCGTTGTATCGGCATATCACCCCACCCACGGCGGTTCGTTCTATAACCTCACCGGCAAGAACACAGCTGAGATGACAGAGGAAGAGAAGGCAAGGTTTTCTATCGATATGCGTGTCAGCCCGAAAACTCCCCCCGCATTTATCTGGCACACCGTAGATGATGAGATCGTTCCCATCGCGGGCACGCTTAAGCTTCTTGAAAGCTACGTTAAAAACGGTGTTACGGTAACAGCGCATATCTATCCCAAAGGGCCTCACGGTATGGCGCTTGCAAATAAGGTTACGGAATGCGGAAATCCCAGGTGGGTAAGCGAGCTTGTTGAAGGTTGGGTAGACTATGCCGTAAAATTCTTTAAAACGGTTTGATCTGAATACTTGACTTTTTCGAACTTATATAATATAATAGCTAAGATAAATATTTTAGAAAGGTGCACCAAATATGGAAAGAACCTATATAAAGGATATTACTCCCGGCGTAAGACGTATCAGCGGCTTTGTGGAGAACTTCCGTAACAAGAGAACGATGGCTTTCATCGTAGTTAAGGACATCACAGGAAAGATTCAGGTTACAATAGTTAAGGACGAGCATCCCGAGATGCTTGAAATGCTTGATAGCCTCACCGTGCAGTCCGTAGTTACCTTCGAGGGCGAGGTTGTTGCAAACGAGTACGTTAAGATGGGCGGTATCGAAATGCTTCCCACCTCTATGAAGATCGAGTCGATTGCAGATCCTATGCCTATCAAGGATGACTCCGAGATCGATCTTAAGATGGATTACCGTTGGATCGACCTCAGAAGAGAGCAGAATCACCTTATGCTCCAGCTTCAGACAACACTTACCGCCGCAATGAGAGAATTTCTCGTTGAGCGCAATTTCGTTGAGATCCACACTCCCAAGCTTATCGGCGCGGCAAGTGAATCCGGATCAGACGTTTTTGCGGTAAAGTATTTTGATACCACCGCATATCTTGCTCAGTCCCCTCAGTTCTATAAGCAGATGGCTATGGCTGCAGGTCTTGAGCGTATATTTGAGACAGGCACTGTTTTCAGAGCAGAGAAGTCTTACACCAATAAGCACGCAACCGAGTTCACCGGCTTCGATCTTGAGTTCTCGTACATTGATAGCTACGACGACGTTATGAAGATGGAAGAGGAGCTCCTTGCATACACCTTGGCAAAGGTTAGCGAGGCTCACGGAGAGAAGATCAAGGAGCTCTTTGGCCTTGAAGTTATCGTTCCCTCACTTCCTTTCCCCAGAATGAAGCTTAAGGACGTATATGCTGAGCTTGAGGCAAGATACGGCTACACTGTTCCCGATGAGCTTAAGGGCGACCTTACCACAGAGGCAGAGCGTATGTGCAAGCAGCTTGCGAGCGATATGTACGGCCACGAATTCCTCTTCATCACCGATTACGATGCAAAGGAAAGAGCCTTCTACCATATGAGAGATGAGAACGGCGTTCCCTGTGGATACGACCTTATCTGGCGCGGTGTGGAGATCACCACCGGTGCTCAGCGCGAGCACAGATATGAGCAGCTTATGGCTCAGGCTAAGGAGAAGGGTCTTGATGAGGACGTTAAGTTCTACCTTGAGTTCTTCAAGTACGGATGCCCCCCTCACGGCGGCTTCGGTATCGGTATTGATAGACTTACAATGCTCTTCCTTGGCATATCCATTAAGGAAGTCCAGTTCCTCTTCAGAGGTCCTAACAGACTTACTCCGTAAGATAAAACACGCGTAAAATATAATAATACAACCATAAAGGAGAATTTAAAGCTATGAAAATTGCACTTATAAATGAAAACAGCCAGGCAGCAAAGAATGCTCTTATCTGCGAAACTCTTAAGAAGGTAGTTGAGCCCCTCGGCCACGAGGTTCACAACTACGGTATGTACTCTGCTGAGGATAAGGAGCAGCTCACCTACGTTCAGATCGGTATCCTTGCGGCAACCCTTCTTAACTCCGGCGCTTGCGACCTCGTTATCACCGGTTGCGGTACAGGTGAGGGTGCTATGCTTGCTTGTAACTCTTTCCCCGGTGTGCTTTGCGGCCACGTTGTTGATCCTACCGATGCGTACCAGTTCACTCAGGTAAACAACGGTAATGCGATCTCCATGCCCTTCGCAAAGGGTTGGGGTTGGGGCTGTGAGCTCAATCTTCAGTACGTATTCGAGAAGCTCTTCGTTTCCGAGTGGGGCCTTGGTTATCCCCGTGAGAGAGCTATCCCCGAGCAGAGAAACAAGAAGATTCTTGACGAGGTTAAGAAGGTAACTCACACTGATATGTGCTACATACTTGAGAACCTTGACCGTGAGCTTGTTAAGGGTGCTCTTGGCGGCGCAAAGTTCGCTGAGCTCTTCTATGCTAACTGCAAGTGTGATAAGATCGCAGCAACCGTTAAGAAGGTTCTTGCTGAGTAAGATTTATTATTGGGTTGCGCTCGCCGCAACCCAATCTTAATTACAAGGAGAATAAAATGACTGAATTCAAGGCGTCTGTTGAGGTCGCTTTAAATATTGTTATCAACGTCGGCATACTGTTTTTGATGATGATCCCCGGCATCCTTCTGAAAAAGTGCAAGCTTTGTTCGGATGGATTCGGCAAGGGCGTATCCAATCTTGTTTTGTATATTGCTCAGCCTGCGCTGATATTTCTTGCATACCTTAAGGCTTTTGATGCCGAGGTGCTTAAAAACTGTCTTGTAGTGCTCGTTTTATCTATCGTTGCGCACTGCATATTCCTTCTCGCTCTCCTCTTCTATAATAAAACAACAGAGGATAGGCGCAGGATGCTTCGCTTCGCAACCATATTCTCCAATGCGGCATTTATGGGTATCCCCCTTATCACCGCAGTCCTTGGAGCAGAGTACACGATCTATGCATCTATCTATAATATCACGTTCAATATGTTCCTCTGGACTCTCGGTGTGCATATCTGCACGGCAAATAACGTGCTTGATGACGGCACCGTTCTTAAGAGCGAGGCTTCGGTAAAAAAGGCGCTTTTGCATCCCGTAACGATTGCGGCAGTGCTTGGTATCGGTTGCTTCTTGCTCACTAAGTATATTCCTATCCACGAGTATATTAACGGCGATTACCTGAGAGGTGAAAGGGCGGATATAATCTACACCAATATAATTTATAAGCCGCTTGAGAGTATATCTAACCTTGTAGCTCCTCTTTCAATGCTCGTTCTCGGTCTTAGAATTGCGGATATCAACTTCCGCGGCTTCTTTAAGGACAAGCATATGTACCTTTTCGTTCTCCTTCGCCACTTTGCGCTCCCTGCGATAGTGCTTCTTGCTATATGGGGGCTTAAGCTGGCGGGTGTTCCTGTAACCAAGGAGATATTCAAGGTAGTTATTCTTATGGCGGCGGCTCCCGCGGCTTCCAGCGCAACAATGTTTGCCGAAAAATATGATTGCGATGCGGCATACGTATCAAAGATCGTAGCCCTCTCAACCATTCTTTCAATAGTAACAATGCCCATTCTGGCAATGCCTATTGAGTTTATTTGTAAATAATAAGGAAAGGTCTTTTATGAAATTTCTTTTTGCACTTGAAAAAATAAGAACGCCGTTTTTCGATCACTTTTTCGGCGCACTAACCTATCTCGGTGATGAGATAGCCTTCCTTGCGATCGCTATTCTCTTTTTCTGGTGTATCAACAAGCGCCAGGGATATTACATTCTCTTCACCGGAATGATAGGCACTGTTGTAAATCAGTTTTTGAAGCTTACGTTCAGAGTACCGCGCCCCTTTGAAGAAGGGCTGAGTGTTGTTGGCAATGCCAAAAAGGCGGCAACCGGATATTCCTTCCCCTCGGGCCACACTCAGAACATCACCGGCACTCTCGGCGCAGTTGCAATAAGCTGGCGCAAGAAAATACCTGTTATCGTGCTTAGTATAGTAACCATTCTCGCGGTTGCATTCTCTCGTCTTTACCTTGGTGTGCATAGGCCGATCGACGTTATTTTCTCTTTAGTTTTTGCCACCGTTTTGGTGTTTGCCCTCTACCCGTGCTTCAAAAACGACGATAGAATGCATAAATGTATGCCTTATCTCATCTCGGCATCGATGATACTTTCTATAGCGTTCCTCCTCTATTTTGTATTTGCAAACAGGGAAGTGCATGCTGATCTTGCAGGCGGCCTTGACAACTACTGGTCCGGCCTTAACAATGCATTCACTATGGCAGGCTGCATTGTCGGTATCACTATCGTTTATTATCTTGACGAAAAGTACATAAAGTTTGAAACGCGTGCTAAATGGTACGTTCAGGTTATTAAGTACGTGCTTGGTCTTGGTATCACCGTAGGTCTTCTTTTCGGTCTTAAGGCTTTGTTCAATGAGATGACCTTCTTTAACACCTACATCGCAAGGCTTGTTCGTTACTTTACCGTTGTTGTATTTGCAGGTGCTGTATGGCCCATAACCTTCCCCTACCTTTCAAAAATTAACGTTGGATTTCTTGATGAGATTGGCGAAAGGTTTGCTAAAATCTTTAGAAAAAATCACACGGGTGCTAAGTTGGCGGCAGAAGGTGAAGGAAATGGCGAGGAAAAGCCTCGCGTTCGCGGATACTACGGCAAGCAAAACACAAAGAAAAAGAGCTGGAAAAAGCAGAATAAAAAGAATAAGAAGAGATACCGCTAAGGTTCTCAAAATGCAAAAGAGTGGGCGCGGCCGTTTCGCACCCACTCTTTTTTCACCACCGCTCCCTTTAATTTTAAATATTTATGCGGAAAAATTTAAATATCTATTTACTTTTTTAAAACTCTGTGATATAATTTATTAAATTATTATACGCGTATAGGAGATACATAAAAGGTATGAAGTGCCCAGTATGTAATAATCCGGATTCAAGAGTGCTTGATTCACGTCCTGTGGAGGATGGCGCAAGCATAAAGCGCCGCCGTGAGTGTCCCTCATGCGGCAGAAGGTTCACAACGTATGAGTTTGTTGATACCTTGCCCATCACCGTTATCAAAAGAGACGGCAGGCGTGAATTTTTTGATAGACACAAGCTCGCAGTGGGTATTACCCGTGCCTGCCAGAAAAGGCTTGATAATGCGGAGGAGATCGCTCTTTCGATCGAGCAGCAGCTTAAAAATGCGCTCGTAACCGAGATCAACAGTGCTGACCTTGGTGAGAAGGTGCTTGACATTTTAAGAGAGCTTGATATTGTTTCATACATACGTTTTGCGTCTGTTTACAGGGAATTCAACGATCTCGATGCGTTTGCTGAGGAGATCAGGCTTCTCAATAAGAAGAGAAAGAAAACCGCCGCAAAGGGTAAGGAGTAAACGGTATGATAAAGAGTATGACAGCCTTCGGCAGGGCGAAGCACGAGGGCGAGAAAAAGGATATCACTATCGAGATCAAGAGCGTTAATTCGCGCTTCTTTGATTGCTCGGTAAAAATGCCCAGGGCATACACCTTTCTTGAGGAGAGGATCAAGAGCTACATTCAGCACAATGCGATCTCTCGCGGTAAGGTAGACGTGTTCGTAACCGTAGACGATCATAGCTCGGGTATCGGCAGTGTTGCTGTTGATGCTGAGCTTGCAAGGAGCTACATCGAGGCGCTGTATAAGCTTCGTGATGAGTTCGGTCTTAAGGACGATATATCCACTATGCGCGTTGCACAGAATAAGGATATCTTCACCTTTGAAAAGCCTGAGGAGGATCTTGAAGCTGAGTGGCAGATCTTCGAGGCTGTTCTTGCTGAGGCGGTTGAAGGCTACTGCGCTATGAGAAGTGCAGAGGGTGCAAGAGCGGAGTCGGATATCAAGGCAAAGATTGAGCTCGTTCGCTCTTATGCCGCACAGGTTGAGAAGATCTCCCACGAGGATACTGTAGGATATCGCGATAAGCTTGAAGCAAGGCTTAGGGCAATTCTCGGTGATAACTCTGTTGCGGTTGATGAAAACCGCCTTCTCACAGAGTGCGCCGTTTGGGCGGATAAGATCGCTATTGACGAGGAGCTTGTAAGGCTCAGATCTCATTTTGATGCGTTTTACGAGATTTCAGCACTTCCCGAACCCTCCGGCAGAAAGCTTGATTTCTTAATGCAGGAATTAAACCGCGAAACAAATACAATCGGCTCTAAGTGTAATAACGCAAGCATTGCCCGTATCGTAGTTGATATGAAGGGCGAGCTTGAAAAGATACGCGAGCAGGTTCAGAACGTTGAGTAAGGAGCTTGGCTATGAAGTTCATTAACATTGGTTTTGGTAATATGGTCAGCGCAAACAGGATCGTGGCGATAGCCTGTCCCGATTCCGCTCCCATTAAACGTCTTGTGCAGGACGCAAAGGACGATAACAGAGTTATCGACGTATCCTGCGGCAGAAGAACCAGGGCGGTTATAATAACCGATTCAGACCACGTTATCCTTTCTGCTATCCAGGCAGAAACTATCACCAACCGTCTTGCTACCGACGTTGCAGACGATGAGGAAGACCCCGAAGAATAATTTAGAATATTTTTGAAAGAGAGATATAAAAATGATTTACCCTACTATTGAACAGCTTTCCAAGGGAGAGTTTAACCGTTACGAGCTTGTTGTTGGTGTTGCAAAGTGTGCAAGAATCGCTACCGACGAGTACGTTGAGATGAGAAACAAGGCGCAGAAGATGATCGACAACCACGAGGTTGATAAGCCCTTGTCCGCTCTTATCGATCCCGAGTACAAGGATCAGAAGGCTATCAAGATCGCTATTGCAAAGCTTTTGGACGGCCGCTATAAGATGGTTCGCCCTGAGGAAAAATAATTTTTAAATAATTCAGTGAAAGAGGTGATGCGTGTGTATTGTGAAGTATATATTTTCGATGCGCCGTATCACGTTGACCGCGCATTCGACTATGCTTTGCCACAAAAGGCAGAGGTGGGCTCTATTGTAAAGGTTCCTTTTGGTGGGGCAAACAGGCACAGGCTTGGTGTTATCACCGCCATAAAGGAAACTTCCGATTGCGCGCATAATTTAAAGCCCGTGCATTCGGTACTTGAAGACCGCCCTCCGTTAACGGAAGAAATGCTCGGGCTTTGCTTTTTCTTGAAGGAATACACTCTTTGCACCTTTGGAGATGCGTTGAAAACGGTTCTTCCTCCCGGTGCTCTTTCAGATTCCTTGAACGTGAAGTATGCAAAAAGATGCGTGCTTAGTATCAGTGTTGAGGAGGCGGAAGCGCTTCTTTCCGAAAAGGGCAGGGCGGGCATTCGTGCCGAGGGGCAGAGAAGTGTCTTGAAATACCTTATGCCGATCGGCTCTGCGGACAGCTTACTTGTAAGGCAGCTTCCCGGCGTTACTTCAGCGCATATAAAAGCGCTTGAGGGCAGGGGCATTATAAGGATAGATGAGTCTGAACAGATAAGGAATCCCTATGCCGCTCTTTCGCGTGACAGAGATACCTCCGAGATCGTTCTTTCGCGCGCTCAAACGACTGCATATGATACGATTCTTTCTCTATACGAGGAAGAAAAGCCACGTGCCGCCCTGCTTTACGGTGTTACCGGAAGCGGTAAAACAAAGGTCATAATGAAGATGATAGACCGCGTTATTGAGCGAGGCGAGGGTGTTATTATGATGGTGCCCGAAATCGCATTAACTCCGCAAACGGTAGGGATCTTCTGCCGTAGGTACGGTGAGAGAGTTGCGGTTATCCATTCCTCATTATCCCAAGGTGAAAGGCTTGATGCCTGGCGCAGAATAAAAAGGGGAGAGGTGGATCTTGTTATAGGAACTCGCTCTGCCGCATTTGCCCCCCTTGAAAACCTCGGTATGATCGTTATAGACGAGGAGCACGAGCACACCTACAAATCGGAAAGCAACCCCAAATATCACGCGCGTGACGTTGCGGCATACAGAGCCGGCAAGAACAACTGCCTGGTTCTCTTGGCATCCGCAACTCCGTCGCTCGAGAGCTTCTATAAAGCTAAGAACGGTAGCTACACCCTTGTTCCGTTAAGAGAGCGCTACGGCGGCTTCAGGCTTCCGGATGCGGTTATCGTGGATATGAGAGAGGAATTGAAGCTTGGTAATCTCACTCCGATAAGTGAAAGGCTCCACGAGTCTCTGCTTGAGGTCAGAGAGAACGGCAAGCAGGCAATACTCTTCCTTAACAGGCGCGGATACAACAGCCAGATAAGCTGTAAGGAGTGCGGCGAGGTTCTTGCCTGTCCAAGATGCTCCGTGTCATTGACCTTCCACAACGGTAATGACGGCGGTATGCTTATGTGTCATCTCTGCGGTCATAGAGAACCACCTGTGCGAAAGTGTCCGTCGTGTTCGTCGGATAACCTCTCGCGCCTTGGCTTCGGAACACAGAAGGTCGAGGGTGTTCTTTCGGAGTATCTTCCCGATATGAACGTTTTGCGCATGGATGCTGACACCACCGGTGCAAAGCTTTCTTACGACAAAATGATAGACGATTTCAGAAACAGAAGGCATGATATCCTTCTCGGCACGCAGATGGTTGCCAAGGGCCACGATTTCCCTGCGGTAACTCTCGTTGGCGTCGTTCTCGCCGATACGTCCCTTTATCTTTCCGATTTTCGCGCGAGTGAGAAAACCTTCTCGCTTTTAACTCAAGTTATAGGAAGGGCAGGTAGAGCAAGTGATAACGGTGTTGCCGTTATTCAGACCTACTCGCCGAAAAACGAGATAATCAGGCTTGCGTGCGAGCAAAACTATGATGAATTTTACGAGGGCGAGATAGCGGTGCGCCGTGAGCTTGGCTATCCCCCGTTTTGTGATATGGTGCAGCTTACCGTAACTGCTGATACAGAGGCGGACGTAAAAGAGGCATCGCATATGCTCTCAGAGGCTATAATTTCAAGGCTGAAGGGAGATTATTCCGAGCTTCCAACCACGGTTTACGGCCCGTTTGAAGCCCAGGTTTACAAAGTAAACGATAAATACAGAATGCGAATGGTGGTAAAATGCAGGCTTAACCGTAAGTCGCGCACGCTGTTCCATGAGTTACTTATGCTCTTTGCGTCAAATCGCAGGGCATCTCTTTCCGTTGACCTTAATCCGTTAACGGTTTAATACTGATTGAAAAGAGGAAATACAATGGCAAAGCTTAATATACTTAAATTCGGTGATCCCACTCTCAGAAAGGTTTCCCGTCCTGTAACCGAGATAACCCCAAGGGTTATCACTCTTCTTGACGATATGATCGAAACCATGCGTGCCGCCAACGGTTGCGGTCTTGCCGCTCCCCAGGTAGGTATCCTTCGCAGGATCGCGGTTATCGAGGTTGAGGAGGGTAAGGTTTACGAGCTTATCAACCCCAAGATAGTTGCGTTTGCAGGCGAGCAGCGAGAGGGAGAGGGTTGCCTTTCCAACCCCGGTGCATACGGTATCACAAAGCGCCCAAGGGCAGTAACTGTGAGAGCTATGGACAGATACGGCAAGGAATATGAGCTTAACGGCACAGATCTTCTTGCAAGAGCTATCTGCCACGAGTGTGACCATCTCGACGGCAAGCTTTATACCGACGTGCAGATCAGAGAGGATAAGTAATGAGAATAATGTTCATGGGCACGCCCGAGATCGCCGAAACCTGCCTTAAGGAAATTATAGGCACAGGGCTTGAGGTGTGCGCTGTTGTAACGCGCGAGGATAAGCCGAGGGGCAGGGGCAACGTTATGACACCCACTCCGGTAAAGGTGCTTGCCGAGGCAAACGGCATTCCTGTTTACACCCCCAAAACACTCCGTGACGATGCTTTTATGGATGTACTTGATGCGCACAAGCCCGAGATCATCGTTGTTGTTGCGTACGGCAAGATCCTTCCTCCTAATGTTATTGATTACCCAACCTACGGTTGTATAAACGCGCACGTTTCTCTGCTTCCCAAGTATCGTGGCGCAGCCCCTATGCAAAGAGCGATCATGGATGGCGAGAGTGAAACGGGTGTAAGTATTATGTATATGGACGAGGGGCTTGATACCGGAGACGTTATTTTGACCGAGTCCTTCCCGATAACCGAGGATGATGATTTTGAAACGATCCACGATAGATCTGCGGAGGTAGGCGCGCGCCTTCTCTGTAAGGTGATCGCGGATATAGAGAGCGGTGTTGCCACTCGCACAAAGCAGGATAACACCCTCGCTACCTATGCCGCAAAGATCGAAAAAGAGGATTGCAAGATAGATTTCAACCTTGACAGTAAGGTTGTGAGCGCTCGCATCAGGGGTGTAACCCCCATTCCCGGCGCATTTGCATTTCTTAACGGAAAAATGCTCAAGATATGCCGCGTAAAATCGGTGGCGCACGGCGGCGGAAATCCCGGCCTTGTTACCGATATCAACGGTGTTGGCGAAGGCTCGTTTACCGTCAGCTGTCAGTCCGGTTCGATCGTCGTAACCGCTGTTAAGCCTGAGGGCAAGGGAATGATGAGCGCCGGCGATTTCATTCGCGGCAGAAAGATAGAGAAGGGCAACCTTCTTGAATAAATAAGAAGAAAGGGGATAGGATAAAGTGAATATCAGAGAAATTGCATTAAAGCTACTTCTCGATTATGAGGAATGCGGTAAATACGTTAATTTATCCTTGTCCTCACATATAACGGACAACCTCAGCCGTGAGGAAATGGGCAGGCTCACGGGTATGCTCTATACAACGGTAGAGGGTAAACTCAGATACGACTACTATATTGCCGCCCTTGCGGCTCGCCCGGTTGAGAAATTAAGCGCACACACTCTTGGCATTCTCCGTCTTGGTATGGCGCAGATATTTGATCTGGAGCGTCTGCCGGATTTTGCGGCAGTTAACGAAACCGTAAAGCTTGCGAAAAACAGTGGCGAGCGCGCCTTTGTCAACGCGATCTTGCGTAAGGCGGTGGAGGTTAAGGATAATCCTCCTCTGCCCGATAAAAACAAAAATGCGCCGAGATATTATTCGGTAAAATACTCAGTTCCGCTTAAAACTGTAAAGCACCTTATATCCGAGCTCGGTGAGAACGGTGCTGTGGCTTTCCTTGAGAAGATAAATACAGTTGCTCACACAACTCTTACGGTAAATACACAGAAGATAGGTGTTGATGAACTGGTCGCAGAGCTTGAAAAATCAGGATACGACGTATCCCGTGCGAAGTTTTCTGAATACAGTGTCTACGTTAACGGCTCGTTTGACGTAAGGCGCGCTAAGGGATATAACGAGGGATTCTTCTTTGTGCAGGATGAGGCATCTGCTATCTCTGTGCTGGCTCTCAGTGCTTGCAGTGCAGACGTAATTGTTGACGTTTGTTCCGCTCCGGGCGGCAAGGCTCTTGCGGCTTCTGTGTTCTCCGGTGGCGGCAGTGTTACTGCATTTGATCTCCACGAGAGCAAAATATCTCTTATCAATGGCGCTGCTAAAAGGCTGGGTTTGCCTGTGTCTGCCACAGCACGCGATGCTCTTTCGCCGGATGCGGCTCTGTTTGGCAAGGCAGATAAGGTAATATGCGATGCTCCCTGCTCAGGCATTGGTGTTATGGCAAAAAAGCCTGACCTCAGATACAAGGATATCTGTGCGGCGGATGAGCTCCCCGAGTTGCAGTATAACATTCTGACTGCATCCTCGCGCTATCTTAAATCGGGAGGAGCAATGATCTATTCCACCTGCACTATCAATAAGTGTGAAAACGAAGAGGTGGTTTCCCGCTTCCTTGCGGATAACCCCGAATTCTATAAAGAGGATTTCAAGGTTGGCTCTCTTGAGTCGAAGGACGGTATGCTCACCCTTTATCCTCATATACATAATACCGACGGATTCTTTGTTGCGAGGTTAAGAAGAAAATGAAGATCAATGATAAATACGACCTCCTGTCAATGAATTTTGAGGAGCTCTCGGCATTTGTAAAATCGATTGGCGAGCCTGCTTTCAGGGCAAAGCAGATCGCGGCCTGGCTTCCGCTCGGCACTCCTGTCAGTGAGATGACCAATCTTTCAAAAACTCTGCGAGATAAGCTTGAGGGGGCAACCCTTCAAACTCTTCCTAAGGTGGAAAGAAAGCTTGTTTCGAAAATAGACGGTACTGTCAAGTATCTTTTCTCTCTTCACGACGGTGAGTGTGTTGAGAGTGTGTTTATGAGGTATAAGCATGGCAATACCCTCTGTATCTCCAGCCAGGTCGGTTGCCGTATGGGATGCCGCTTCTGTGCATCAACCATTGCCGGCAAGGTGCGAGATCTTCTTCCGTCCGAGCTGCTTGGCCAGATAATTGCCGCGCAAAAGGACACAGGCGAGAGAGTTTCCAACGTCGTTATGATGGGTATCGGAGAGCCTCTTGATAATTATAATAACGTTATCCGTTTCCTCGAGCTTGTAAACAGGGAAGACGGACTTAATATCGGATACAGGCATATATCCCTGTCCACTTGCGGTGTAGTTCCTCGCATTATGGATCTTGCGGAAAAAGAGATGCCAATAACTCTCTCTATCTCGCTGCACGCGGCGAACGATATTGCGCGCAGCTCTATTATGCCTGTAAATAATAAATGGAATATAAATGCCCTTCTTTCTGCGTGCGAGTATTATTATTCGCGCACGGGTAGGCGCATATCGTTTGAGTACACTCTTATCTCGGGCAAGAATGATTCGATCAGGGATGCGGATGAGCTTGCAGACCTTCTTATCGGCGCGTTCAGAAAGAGCGGTGCTCCCATACACGTAAATCTTATCAGAGTGAACGAAGTAACCGAAACAGGATTTAAAGAGGGCACGACCGAGAGCGCGAACAAGTTTGCCGCGCATCTTGAAGGCCGCGGTATCACCGCCACTGTCAGAAGAAGGCTTGGCGCGGATATTGACGCGGCTTGCGGACAGCTTCGCCGCTCTGCAACTAAAACAGTGAAAGAGGAAAACACTTGATAGAGGAAAAAATCGGCAAAGTAATAAAGGGCCTCGGTGGACTTTATGAGATGAGGATCGCATCTGAAAGCGATTCTTACACCCTCTCCTGCAGGGCAAAGGGTGTTCTTCATAGGGACGAGGCAAAGGTTCTCGTTGGCGATGACGTCAGAATAACCATAGATACCGAAACGCCGGACGGTGTTGTAATAAGCGAGATATTTGAGCGCAAGAATCAGCTTATAAGACCGCCAATGGCTAATCTTGACTACATATTTACGGTTTTTGCCGCGGCAAAGCCCGAGCCTGTGCTCGAAACGGTGGACAAGCTTGTCGCAATAGCCGAATATAATTCAATAACTCCCGTTATCATTATAACCAAAGCAGACGTTGCACCGGATGCGGCAAAGGAGCTTGCGGATATTTATAAGCTCTCCGGTATTACGGTGTTCGTAACCTCGTCGCAGGATATGTCGGGAATTAGCGAGCTTTCTGATTTTATAAGGCAAAATATTGCCTTTGGCAAAACTGCCGCATTTGCCGGTGCTTCCGGTGTTGGAAAATCAACGCTTATCAATGCGCTCTTTCCGGAGCTTGCGCTGAAAACCGCCGAAATATCAAAGAAGATCGAGCGTGGCAGGCACACCACCCGCCACGTTGAGCTCTTTCCGCTTGGCGAGGCTGAGGCGGCGGGCTATATTGCCGACACTCCCGGATTTTCGCTTATTGACTTTTCAAGATTTGATTTCTTCGGCATAGAGTCGCTTGTTGCAACGTTTCCCGATATTGCCAAATATCACGGTAAGTGCAGATATGCAGACTGTGCCCACGTTGGCGAGGGCGAGGCAGAGTGCGCCGTTGCCGCCGCCTGCCGTGATGGGCTTATTGCAAAAACCCGCCTTGACTCCTACCGCTCGATTTATTCCGTTCTGAAGAAAAAAAATAAATATGAGTAATTTACTATTATTTAAAGATAAAGGTACAAAACAATATGAAAAAACTGATAGCTTTATTTGCACTCTTGATTATTTCCCTTTCTGTATGTTCTTGTAATAATCAAGAGACTCCCGAAGAATACAAAGAAGAATACAAAGAAGAATCTTGGAGTGAGGAACTTATAACTAACGATCCCGAGGGCGTGTCATACGAATACTTCTTCGAAAGTGTTGCAGACTTACGTGATGCGATAAAACACGAACCCGATAAATACAATGGCGCGAAAATTAAGATTGTAGGTACTGTGGATCTATATTATGCAAGTCACGACTACAATTTCTCCGACAAATTAACTAGGTTGGTTGATATCACGGTTAATACGACAAATACTCCAATAAGAGAAACTACAGTTACCGGAGAAGACATCCGTTCATTGAAGGAATTTTTTACGAAACTCGACAATGCTTCGGGAATTAAAGTCAACATCTCAAACGACGCCCAATTCTACGTTACTAGTGATGGGGACTATGTTAAACTTTATGGTACGATAAGAATAGAAAGAGATGCACTTTACATTGATAATTGCGAGTACGATTTGATTGCGACTGTAGATGAACGAGTAGAAAATCTTAATCAACAATAAAGGTTATATAATTGCGCAATCATAATATTATATAAAATAAAAATATAGAACACTAACTGGGTTTCTGCGGT
This sequence comes from Eubacteriales bacterium, assembly GCA_045614485.1. Classification (GTDB taxonomy): domain Bacteria; phylum Bacillota; class Clostridia; order Oscillospirales; family CAG-272; genus UBA1740. Next base: position 474 of record JAZLCY010000005.1, on the reverse strand, counting down.
GGCCGATAAAAAAGCCACCGCAAGAAAAATTTTTAACTTTTTCGCAAAAACCTATTGACAAAAGCAATTTGTTCGTGTATAATATCTCAGGTATCCTAAGACAGCAGGTTCCGGTAAAAGCGCAAGCTTTCCTGCCGAGGTGAGAACAATTTAATCTTTTTGTGATGATTTTGTCCTTTTCTCGGGTGAGCTATGTCTTATCGGAAAAGGATTTTTTTATTTGAAATTTTTATGGAGGTGAAACTAATGCCCAGCAATAAAGTCCTTGAACAGAAGAAGCAGGTTGTTGAAGTTCTTGCAGCTAAGTTGCAGACCGCAGCAGCAGGCGTTCTCGTAAAGTACGAAGGCATTACAGTAGCAGAAGACACCGAGCTCCGCGCCGCTCTCCGTAAGGCAGGCGTTGAGTACACAGTAATGAAGAACACTCTTACTGGTAGAGCATGCGATATCGCAGGCTACGGTGATATGAAGCAG
>JAZLCY010000004.1:0-2177 GCA_045614485.1 Eubacteriales bacterium | reverse complement strand
AAATGCCGTGACGAAAAAGGGTACAGTTTCCCCATACAGAAAAAACACCCAACAAAGTATATTAAATTTGTGTGACGACAGTATTATATCACATTTTTTGCGGTTTGTAAATATGTTCGATGAAATTAATATAATTACCTTCCGGGAGGTATAAAAAGCCTCCCACTGTGTAAGGGGAGGTGGCAGCCGTAGGCTGACGGAGGGGTTGTAAAAGCAAGATTTCACACAAGACAATCCCTCACCGCCTGCGGCGGAGCTCCCTTTACACAAGGGAGCCTTGGTTAGTGCAAACTCGTTCCTTTCATACAGACGAAAAGTTGGTTGTAGTCTCTAATTAAGGCATAGGAAGCACTGCTTCTGCGTCCACAGAAGCGATCTTATATTGTAGATATGCCTCGCACGCTCGGCTCGATATATTTGCCCTGCGGCAAATTCGATATGTTTTCGCTTCGCTCAAACTCGATATGATATAAATCCGCGCTCACACAGTGAGCATATCGAGTGCGTTAGCACATATCGAACGCGTTAGCGTATATCGAAAATCCGCGAAAGAGGATTTATATCGACGCGTAGTGTCCTTAAGGGCACTACGCTAAAAACAGTTCCTTTTTTGCTTTTTTAGATCTTTGCAAGGGTCTTCATAACGTAATCGCCAAACTCGGCGCAGGTTGCACCGCCTGCGCGACCTGTGATGGTGAGCTTTTTCTCTTCAAACGAGCATATATCAAGCGCTCTTTCAAGCTTATCGGCCCTATCCTGCATACCGATATGGGACAGGAGCATTACTGCCGCGCGAAGCATCGAGGAGGGGTCGGCATACATTGCCCTGCCTTCGTTCACCATTCTCGGAGCAGAGCCGTGAATAGCCTCGAACATCGCGTATCTTTTGCCTATGTTGGCACAGCCGGCAGTACCTACGCCGCCCTGAAATTCAGCCGCCTCGTCTGATATGATATCGCCGTAGAGGTTGGGAAGCAGGAGCACCTTGAAATCCCGGCGGCGCTTTTTATCAACGAGCTTCGCCGTCATAATATCGGCATACCACTCGTCTGTCAGTATTTCGGGATACATATCGGCAACCTTGTGGCAGTCCTCAAGGAAATTGCCGTCTGTAGTCTTGATGATATTCGCCTTGGTTACAAGGGATACCCTGCCCATCCTGTTCTTTCTTGCATACTCGTAGGCAAGCCTTGCTATTCTGTCCGAGCCCTGCTTTGTGGTTACGGTAAAGTCGACCGCAAGGTCCTCCGTAACGTTGAAACCGGACGATCCAACGGCATATCCGCCCTCGGTGTTCTCACGGAAGATGACCCAGTTGATGCCCTCCTCGGGCACTTTGACAGGGCGCACGTTTGCAAAAAGGTCAAGCGCCTTTCTCATAGCCACGTTTGCCGATTCGATATTAGGCATTCCACTGCCCTTCTGGGGTGTGGTGGTAGGGCCCTTCAGGATAATGTGGCAGGCCTTCAGCTCTTCCATTACGTCATCGGGGATAGCCTTCATAACAGCAATTCTATTCTCGATAGTAAGCCCGTCAATGCTCCTGAACTCGATCTTGCCCGAATCAACAAGATCTGAAAGCATAAATCTGAGAACCCTCTCTGCCTCCTTGCAGATGATCGGGCCGATTCCGTCACCGCCGCAAACGCCGATGATGATCTTATCGAGCGATGCATAATCAACAAAATCTCCCTGCGCCTTCATATCCTCAACTCTTTTGAGCTGGCCTTCAAGGATCTTTCTGAATTTTTCGCAGGCTATATCCAAATTTTCTTTATAATTCGTCATTTCACACCTCTTATCAGTTGTTAGCTTTAGTATAGTTAAGCATACCGCCGGCAAGCAGGATAGCCCTCTGCCTTTCGGTCAAATCGAGCTTAAGCGGTACCCGTGCGCCGTTATTTTCATCAACAAGGGCTACTTCGCAAGCTCCGGCAATAGCATTTTTAAAGCCTTCAATACGTATTTTATCCCCCTCGGCAACTCTTTCAAAGTCCTCCTCGTTAACGAACGTCATAGGAACGATACCGAAGTTTATAAGGTTTGCAACGTGAATTCTTGCAAAGCTTTTTGCAACCACCGCCTTGATACCGAGATAAAGGGGAACGAGCGCCGCATGCTCACGGGATGAGCCCTGGCCATAGTTAGAGCCGCCAACGATTATACCGCCACCCATA
>JAZLCY010000003.1:0-10827 GCA_045614485.1 Eubacteriales bacterium | reverse complement strand
TCCACCAATAAAGAGGTGCGGTTATATCCATGCTAACGAATATCTGCCTCAGAAACTTTCTATGGTCAGAGCCTGCCTTTGCAAGCTTGGAAGCAAGGGCGAGGTCATTCTCGCCAAGCACGAAATTACCCTCTTCGTCATAATAGCTGTCCATTCTCGCCCAGCTATTCATGGGGTTTCTTGCGCCCCTGATGGCATTCTCCATATTCATTACGCAAATTCTTTCAACTTTAAGCATTAAAATGTCCGCCTTTATATATTTTGTCATAATATATCTTAGCACACGCGCGCGAGTATGTCAAGTTTTTTGCAAAGCAAAAAAAGGGGAAAGAATATCATTCCCTCCCCTTGCCAATATTCACCACCCCACCGTGCATAAGATCGAGTGCCGGTGGTGTGGCATCACGGATCTCGCGCGCATATTACCCTTTCGCCATCGGTTTTTTCTTTGATTTGAACCTCTCCCGAAAGAAGCGCAAGTGCCTCGTCAAACTTCGAGATAATATTATCCGAAAGCCTCGGGAATCCAAGCTTCTTTGAGATCAGCTTGTAAAGTCCGTCTTGTGAAAGAGTGCCGTTTTGCCTGATGATCTCGCGCATTCCGAGAGCGATCTCGCCCTTGGGAATATATCTGATCTCGCGAACGATTCCGCTTTCCTCGTCGGGAACGCGCATCAGAGGCATATTTCTGCCGGCAAGATACAGGTATCCGTTCTTGCTCACCGCATCGGCAAGCTCTTCGGAGTTAAGCGCAAGATAGAATCTTTCCTCAACGTAGGAAGTGAGTCTGTCTTTGCCAAAGAGGTAAAGCAGTCGGCGCATCAGCCACTCCTCGGCTACCGGTGCTTCCACCTCAAGAATTGCGCGGATAACGGTTGGAATATGCCCTTTGCAGCTCTTTTCTATCAAGCCGACGTCTACGTATTCGTATTTCGGGAACTCAAAGCCCTGCGCCGCGCACTCAAAATCGTTGCACGGGGTGGCATCTTTTGGTGCTGACGCGCTTAAATCAGCGTTTTTCACAGCCTCCCTTACCGCTCCAAGAAGCCTTGATATTTCCTCGTTTTTATTCCTGTACCAATCGGTAGAATATATTCTGTGGTACTGCCAGCCACAGCCGCGAAGCACACCGGGGCGCAGTCTTTCCCTGTCCGTTGCACTGCCGGATTCGGCAAACGCACCGCCGTCGCACTCAATGGCAAGAATATATTCACCACCGTATTTAACGGCAATATCTATCTTTGCGCGAGAGCTTCCGTAAAAGGTATCAAACTCAACGCCGTTGTCTGAAAGCACAGCGCAAACCCCATTGCATATCGCGTCATCCAAGGCTCTCTCTTCCTCGCAGACATTACCGCCGCATTCCGCGTATCTTAAGTAATCTCTTAGCAAAAGAGCACCGCGGGACGTTACACGGGTGGGGTCTATATCGGTGTAATGCATTGAACTGACGAGTATGAGATTGTACTTGGCGCGCGTTACGGCAACGTTAAGCCTTCTCTCTCCGCCCTCGCGGTTAAGCGGGCCGAAGTTCATAAGCAGCCTGCCGTCATCTCCCATACCGTATGCGGTGCTGAAGATGATCGTATCTCGCTCATCACCCTGCACGGTTTCAAGATTTTTAACGAAAACGCTCTCGGGGTTTTCCTTTGCAAAATAGCTCTCGTACTGAGTATCCTTGATTCGCCTTGCGTTTATTTTATCCTCGATAACAGCCTGCTGCGCCGTGCTGAATGCAACGATACCAACCGACCTTTCGGGGTGCTTTTCAAAGCTTTCAAACAAGAGCCTTACAGCCTCGTCTGCTTCCTTCTCGTTTATCTTCCTGCCGCGCTCGAAAACTCCGCCGGCATAAACGAACTCAACTCCCCTGCCCTCGCCACACTTTGCCGAGGGGAAGGTTATAAGCTCGCCGTTATAAAAATGCTTGTTCGAGAATGCGATAAGCTCCTCGCTCTTGCTCCTGTAATGCCACTTCAGTGAGCGCTGAGGCAGTGTGGGAGATGCAAGGTCAAGTATCGACTCAAAGTCCCCCGCGTCGCTCTCTCCCCATTCCTCCCCCTCGTCTGTTACCGAGGCAAAGAAGCTTGTTGGCGGCATCTGCTTTGAGTCGCCGACAACGATAAGCTGGGATGCGCGGTATATAGCACCGAATGCATCCTCGGGGAACACCTGAGAAGCCTCGTCAAATATAACGATATCAAACTTCATCTCGGGGGCAAGATAGGTGCTGATGCTTATCGGGGACATCAAAAAGCACGGCTTGATTCCCTGCGCGGTATCTCCGAGCTCACTGAACAGACGGCGGATGCTCATCTGCCTGCGCTTTTTCTCTCCCTCTCGCAAAAGCATGCTGATCTTACTGCCCTGCGAAACCATATCAAGATCGGGGCGCCTGTTTGATGCGGCTGCCTTGATCTTCACCTTGTTTATATCAAGTGTTGCAAGGTCGCTCTTAACAAACCTCTGCCACTCCCTGTCGTGAATTATCCTGTGAACGTTGGAAAGATATTTGTTACCGCTTATAATGGCATCTGCCCACTCGGTAAAGAATATCCTGAGGTAAGCACCCTTGATTTCGCGTGCGGAAATTCCTCGCGAGATAGCCTTATCAACGAAGCCTCGAATACCAAGCTCGTCCATAACGCAAAGCATCTCACAAAGGGATATATACGACGCGAGATCGGATATATTATCGAGCATTCCCGAAAGCTTTTCCCTGACATCACCGCAGGTCATATTATAAGGATTGTACTCTTTTTTGTTAAACCTTTTGAATATTCCGGGCGCATTTTTATGCATTTCAAGAATACTGTCGCCGATCCTTGAAAGATCTCCTCTTTTAGCATCAAGCTCACCCTCAGAGTATCTTGCAAGGGGGCGAAGATCGGGGCAAAACGTTTCTGCCTCAAGGATCACAAGCGCCTCTTCCTTAAGCTTATCAAAATCACTCCTTGCACCCTTGTAGCCTGCGCCGAGGTAATAGGAGATCTCAGACGACACCTGATCAAAGCTTCGGCGCGCCTTTTTGAGCTCGGTAAGTTTTTCCGCCAAGGCTACCGCCTCGGGATATTTCACCCTACCCTTTCCCGTGGCGCCAAATCGGGATATACAAAGTGTGTTTTTTATACGGCGATATTCCTTTGAGAACAGCCTTACAATGCCGCTCTCACACTTCTTGACAGAGTAGGCGAACGCATCTGCATCAAGGGACAAAACACCCTCTCCCCACTCCGATACGATTCCGTCCTCGATAGCGCAAACCACCTGTGCTGTGCTCTTTATCCTGTTAACTTCGCCGTAAACCTTCTTTGCCGCTCCGTCGCCAAAGAGCGCGGGGCAAACAAACTCTCCGTTTACTACGACCTCCAAGGCATCCGGAATATGATCGGTGCAACCGATATTGGCAGCACCTGTGCCGGCAATAATATAAAGCTCGTCTAAAAGGCACTGAAGCTTTTCGAGCCACTCAATTCCGCATTCAATCTCCTTTTTAAGCGAAAGCTCCTCTTTATAGCCCGACTGCCTACCCGTGTAAGCATAAAATGGGTTTTTCCTGTAGTCCATCCCCCGCTCATCAGCATATGCCGAGTACTCGTCAAGCACAGCCTCAGCGCGCGCAAGGTAGTCCTCACCCTTCTTTTCTATATCCTCTATAACGTACTCTGCGTTTGGGTAAAAAGAATATTCTATTGCCAAAGAGATAAGCTCTCTTGGGCATTTATTTATCGGGGATACAGCGGTATAAAGCGCCTCCTTATATCCGTCAAGCGTTGTTACGGTGGCAAGGCGCTCTGTGAGAACCCCCTCCGCCTTTTCGGATAGCGCGGTCTTATCAAGCGCGGCACTCTTGCATATCTCGTCTATAACCGCCTTTTTATTTGCCTTGTGGCTGTGGAGCTCAAGGCAGAATTCGCCAAGCCCCGCGTTGCAAAGCTTATCGTAAACCACCTCAAGCGCGGCAAGCTTTTCCGAAACGAAAAGCACCTTTTTGCCAAGCATAATGCTATCGGCAATAATATTTGTTATCGTTTGGCTCTTGCCCGTACCGGGAGGGCCCTCCAAAACGAAGCTCTTGCCCGCCCTTGCCATCTCGATAGCACCAAGCTGGCTCGAATCGGCATCTACAACCGGATGCGCCTCTCCATGCCTTGCGCTTGCATCTTTAACAACAGCCCCCGGCTCACCGAGAAGCACGGACATAAGGCTGCTTTTTGAAATAACGTCAAAATTATCCGCAATATCGCGGTACATATTTATCTTCTGGAAGGAGAAAAGACCGATAACGCACTCTTCCCTCGTTTTAAATCCGAGCGAAGCAAAGGTATGGCGCACGGTTGCAAGATACTCGGCAAGCCCCGTGCCAAGATATTCGGGGAGCGCGGCGCCGTATTCCGCGTGGAGCTTGAAGGAAAGCGCAGGGTTTACGGTAACCTCATCGTCCATCACCCTGATCTTGATGCCGGAAGCGAGGGATTCGCGCTCGATCGAAGCAGGCACGAGCAAAAGGGGTGCCGAGATCTCACAATCAACTCCACACTCCCTGTAATCAAGAAAGCCGAAGGCAAGATATGCGATATTAACACCCGACTCCTCCACGGTTGCCCTCACCTTTTTTCTCATTGAATTAAGAACGGTGTCGGCATCGGTGTATTCGTTATAAAGGAGTATCTGATTTTTTCTTACCGAACGGGGATAGCTCTCACGGTATTCGTCAGACGAAAGGCCGAGGGGCGCCTTCTCACCCTTGCAAACGTCAAGAGTAAGTCCTGCCTCAGCGCGCGCAAAAAGATCCTCTGCCGAAGGCTTGAGTACCGCCAGCGAGGTTGACTTGGTTCTTTTATAGTTGATAAGGTTGCTTCTCTTACCGGTATCAAGCAGGCGCTCTGCCCATTCCAAAAGCTTAGCCTTGTTCATCTTACACCCCACAAGAAACTTTTTCATATATAGTATACCACTTTTATATCACAGCTTCAACGGTTTTGATAAAATCAAAAGAAATAAAAATTCCCCGAAAAAGTGTGATGTTCTTAGCGGAGAAATCACGCTAACTAAGTTTGCCCTTTGGGCAAGTGAAGTTATCTTCGATAGTGAAGTTCACTTTGTGAGTGAAGTTTCGCCTGACGGCGAAGTGAGGGGCAAACTTAACTTCACTTGTGCATAGTACAAACTTCACTGCAACGCAACTTCACTTTCGCGTCAGCGAAAACTTCACAAACAGAAAAAGAGCAAGAGTAAAAGGAAGAAAACCTTCTATTCTTGCTCTGTTCGTTTTTATAGATGAATTGATGCCATTTGCTCCGCAAATATTGCATCATGAATTGGCTTCGCCATGATTTCTCGTCGGCACCTCGCCTCCTCCATGAATTGAATTGCAACGAATATCATGCCCGCAAGGGCAATTCATGCAGTTTACTGCAATTCATGATACGCAGTGTCAATTCATGCAACACCGTTGCAATTCATTGCGTGTTCTCCGTTAAGAGTATCACGCAAAATTCCGCGCCCTGCGTTATATTTACGCTTTATTCTTGTTGTAAATTTCTCTGAACTGCTTAACGCAACCCTCGAAATCGCGAACAGCATCGCTGATAACGGTGGGATCGCGCATATCAATGCCGGCAACGAGAAGCGAATCAAGGGGGCTCTTGGAATCGCCGCACTTCAAGAACTCGATATACTTCTTAACGTACTCACTTCCCTCGTTCTCGATCCTCTTAACGATAGCGGAAGCCGCGCTGATGCAGGTTGCATACTTGTACACGTAGAAGCAGGAGTAGAAGTGGGGGATGCGCGCCCACTCGTAAGCGATCTGCTTATCGCAGGCAACGTCCTTGCCGAAATACTTCTTAACGAGCTTGTAATATGCCTTGTTCACAACCTCTGCGGTAAGGGGAGTTCCCTTCTCGCACATCGCGTGCATCTTCTCCTCAAAGGAAGCAAACATCGTCTGCCTGTAAAGAGTTGCCTTATATGTCTCCATAAGTCCGTCAAGGATATAGAGCTTTTCTTCGTCGCTCTTGCAGGCCTCAAGCTTTCTGTGAGCAAGAAGAAGCTCGTTTACAGTGGAAGCAACCTCTGCAACGAAGATGGTGTAGGACGCGTTGTGGGGCTCGTTATACTTGCTGGAGAACCAGGTGTGCATCGAGTGGCCCGCCTCGTGCGCGAGGGTGGACACGTCGTCATAGTTCTCGGTGTAGTTAAGAAGGATAAAGGGCTCTTCTCTGCCGCCGCCTGCCGAGAAAGCACCGCCGCGCTTGCTCTTGGTGGGGTAAACGTCTACCCAGCCGCGCTCGGTAAGGCCGGCCTTGAGATTCTTGTGATATTCCTCACCGTAGATCTCGCAGGTCTTAAGAACCTCTTCTACCGCCTCGTCGTAGGGATACTTTCTTGTAAGAGAGCCAACGAGGGGCGCATATATATCGTAAAGGTGGAGCTTATCAAGACCGAGAACCTCGCGCTTAAGCTCGTAGTAATCGTAAAGGGGCTCAAGCTCGGACTCAACCGTTTTGATAAGGTTGTAGTAAATTTCGGGTGTAACCTCATCCTTGAAGGTGGATGCGGTGATAGAGTTCTTGTGGTTTCTTGTTTTTGCAAGAGTGGTAGCTTCCTTCACCTTTGCATCGTAAAGGGTTGCGAAGGTGTTGATAAACTGACCGTAGGTCTTGTACATTGCACCAAATGCCGCACGGCGCACGTTTCTTTCGCCGGAGCGAAGATATATGCCGTAGTTGGAATCGGTAAGCTCAACGAGCTTGCCCTCTTCGTTTCTTATCTTACCGAATCTCATATCCGAGTTGGTAAAGATGTTTCTCACGTTGTCTGTTGCACCGAAGCAGTCCTCAAGGCTTGCTATAAGCTTCTCGTTCTCGTCAGAGAGGGTGTGGGGCTTATCGCGGAGCGCCTTTTCGATAAATCTGCGGTAGGTTTCAAGCTCGGGGCACTCGGCAAAGAAGGAAAGCACCTTTTCGGTATCAAGCTTGAGAAGGTAAGGAACAACAAACCAGGTTGCACTGCCTGCGGTTACTGCAAGGCTTCTTACTCTTGCGGTAAGGCCCTGGAAGTAGTTATCCGACGTGTCCACGCAAAAGCTGAGATATGCATAGTGGAAGAGCTTTTCGATCTTGTCCTGCACACAGAACATATCAACAAGAGCCTCATAAAGACCCTTTGCAGTTGCGGTTACAGTCTTTTCGTGCTTGGGATATTCCTTTATCATAGCCTCAGCGCGCTTAAAGTCCTCTTCAAACGCGTCCTTCGAGCTGTAGATAACCGAAAGGTCCCATTTATATTTTGCTTCTACGTCTTTTCTTTCGATAGGCATAGGTGTTCTCCTTTAAGATTATTTGTGTGATTTGCGGGATTTCTTTTCCTCGTGGTGATGTGCCTCGTGAGGACGGCGGAAGCTTACGCTGTCGCGCACTCTTGAGCTCTTCTTGCCCTCCGGCTGAATATCTCCGGAGCGAAGAAGGGACATCTTTGTGAGCATCGGGCCAACGATTTCGTAAATAAGTACTGCAAAGAGAGTGATATTAAGGATTATGGTGCCAATATGTGCAACGTCACCGGTGAAATTTCTCTCTGCCATACGCGCCATACCGAGCGCAACACCTGCCTGGGGAAAGAGGGTGATACCGAGGTAATTAACTATGTTTTTATCGCACTTAACAACCGCAGCCGAGCCGAATGCACCGAAGTACTTACCGATGCAGCGAGCGATAATGTATATGATACCGATAATGATTATTGCGCCGTCCTTGAATACCTCAAGATTAAGCTCTGCGCCGCTGAACACGAAGAACAGAACGAGAATGGGCGCCGCCCATCTATCCGCCCTTGCCATAAGCTCGTCTGAGAAGTCGCAAACGTTGCAGAACACGGTGCCGAGCATCATGCAGGAAAGGAGGGGCGAGAAACCAAAGGTGATACCCCACTGGGTGAAGTGAACCTTTGAGATAGCAACAGTAAGAAGCACGAATGCAATGGAAATTGCAAGTCTTTTTGAATTTGAGTGGAAGAATTTCTCAACCCACGAGAAAAGGAAGCCGAGAAGAGCGCCGAGGGCAAGAGAAAGCACAACCTCGATAATGGGGTTAAGAATGATCGCCGCAATATTAACGGGTCCGCCTGCAAGAGAGCGAGCAATACCGAAGGATATTGCGAAAAGAACGAGTCCCACCGCATCATCAAGCGCAACAACGGGAAGAAGTATGTCGGTGAGCTTACCCTTAGCCTTATACTGCTTAACTACCATAAGAGTTGCCGCAGGAGCTGTGGCAGAGGCGATAGCACCGAGCGTGATCGCCGCAGGGAGCGGGAATTTTTCGGGGCCGAGGATAAAGTGAAGCACAATGAGTGCCGCATCCACTACAAGCGTGGTTACGACAGCCTGCACGATACCGATAACGGTTGCCTGTTTTCCTATCTTTTTAAGCTGTGAAAGGCGGAATTCATTACCTATTGAGAAGGCGATAAATCCAAGAGCGATATCCGAGATTATACCGTAAGAATCAACCGAAACGAGCTGATCCACAGCATCCTCGATAACCGGATTAAATCCGAGATAACCAAGCTCGGGAATAAAGAGTCTACCGAGCAGGAACGGGCCGACGATTATGCCGGCGATAAGATACGCGGTTACTGCAGGGAGCTTCAAAAGCTTTGCAAAACGCGACAGGAGAAGTCCTGCAAGCAGGGCTATCGAAAGGGTTAAAATAACTTGTCTGATTACTTCTGATTCCATTTTTTCCTCAAACAGTCGGTGGGGCATCCTTCGCTATTTTTTCGAAAAGTATCGGGGTGTCGCTTTGACTTTTCTTTAATATTATTTCCATATTTTTTGGGGATAACCGTAGCCGGTACCCCCAAAATGCGTATTCTATATTAGCACAAGAGAAGGACATTTTCAAGTGCTTTTTAAAATAAATTTTAAATACTTATCTCTCGCCGGACATTTCTCCGCGCAGATCACTTGCCATAAGCTCCTTGATCTTAGCAGTATCGGTGTACTTGGAGAAGAGGTAATAAAGCTTGGTTACCGCCGCCTCGGTCGTTATATCAAGGCCGCCGACAACGCCTGCCTCAAGCAGCTCTCTTCCCGCCCTGTAAGCACCGAGAGTTACCTTTCCCTTACCGCACTGCGAGGTAACGACGATAACGATACCGCGCTCGGTTGCAGAATTCAATGCAGGGGCAAGAGTTTCGCCGCTCGGGATATTTCCAACGCCGAAAGCCTCGATAACGATACCCTTCGCTCCGCTGTCGATAACCGCCTCGAGTATCCTCTTGTCAAAGCCGGGGAACATCTTGATAACGGCTATTCGGGTTTCCTTGGTTTTTACCAGATTAAATTCACACGCATCCGCACTTCTTAAGAATTTCTTGCGGTAAACGATGCTTGTGCCTATATCGGCAAGGCGGGGATAATTCGGGCTTGAAAACGCCTCAAGATCATCGCTTGATGACTTGGTGGTTCTGTTCGCCCTCATAAGCATACCGCCGAAATAAAGGCAAACCTCGCACACCTCACCGCTTGCGGCAACGAGTATTGAGGTAACGAGATTATCGATACCGTCGCTTCTCATACGGCAAAGGGGGATCTGCGATCCTGTGAACACGACCGCCTTTGTAAGCCCCTCAAGCATAAAGGAGAGGGCTGAAGCGGTGTATGCCATAGTATCGGTGCCGTGGAGCACCACAAAGCCGTCAAAATCATCGTATCTATCCTTGATGATCTCGCCTATCTCACACCAATGCTCACACTTTATATCAGAGGAGTCAAGCAGCTCTTTCGTGCAAATGATCTCATAACCCGGAAAGCCCGGAAGATTAACGTCATGAATTTTCTCGAGCATCTCGGGGAACGCCTTGGGGTTTGGCGCATATCCGTGCTCGGTGGGCATCATTCCGATAGTTCCGCCCGTATAGATTATTCCAACCTGCTTTTTCATTCTTTCGTTCCTTTTTAAGGATTTTATACGCAGTCGCGCCTGCGCCTGCGTGCGATATGTTGCGAGCCGCAAGAAAATCCTTGCGGCTCGTGTTTGATTTAGATTTTATTATTACCAGACAACAACGTTGTTCTTGTTGTTATAGTGCCAGTACTTGCCTTCTGCAGTGGGCTTTTTCTCACTGTAGAAGTAGGTCATGTTCTTAATGGTGTTTCCACCGTTAACGTTCTTGAAATCATCAGCAGTACCTGCATAGCAGATTCTCATGTTCTTTGCACCTGACTGTGAAGGGAATGCGTTGTTTCCAATAAACGTAAGCGTCTTAGGAAGTACTACGTACGTAAGACCTGAGCAACCGCCGAATGCAAGCGCACCGATTTCCTTAACACCGTTAAGATCAACGGTGGTGATATATGCGGATTCCTCAAATGCATCCTCGCCAAGGCTGAAGCTTGCGCCTTCCTCTGCCTTAACGGTTAAAATGTTGGGAGAGTAGTAGAACGCGTACTTATAAACGTCGTAATCCTTGTTCTCGATCTTTGCGGGAAGAACAAGATCGTTAGCATCGCTTGCCCATGCAACTACCTGGATCTTGCCACTCTTTTCAATGTAAACAAGTCCTGTATCAGTAGTCTTGAGCGCGCTCTGGCCATCCTTGCCGTAAACGTTTACAGCATTCTTTGCTACCTGACCGAAGTCAGATGATTCTTTTGCGATTTCAAGCGCGGAGAGGTTGCAAACCTCAACAAGCTTTTCACAGCCCTTGAATGCATCCTTTCCGATAACGGTAACGCCCTCGCCGATGGTTACGGAGTAGAGCTTGTATGCATCCTTGAATACACCCTCCATGATCTCACCGGAGGTAACGGTAAGAATT
>JAZLCY010000002.1:0-33381 GCA_045614485.1 Eubacteriales bacterium | reverse complement strand
TAGATTTTCAAATACTGCCTCTTTACCTAATCGGTTATAAAGTTCGATAGCCACTGTGTTTTTCGAGTATGCAATAGCATCAGCGGTGCATATTAACCCTGCATATTCATCCGGTGAGTTTTTGGGATATGCCCTTAAGATCCCGCCCTCATCTTGATGCACCTCTTTCGGAATATCATCAAATACGGTTGACCACGTTATCTCCATTTTATCAATAAGCGGCGCATAGAGAGCCAATGGCTTCAGGGTCGAGCCCGGCACATGCGGTGTCAAGGCGTGATTAAACACTTTGTTGGCGCGCTTCTCTCCCGCGCCGCCAATAATTCCGCGCACACTTCCACTTTTGGAATCGCATACTACCATTGAATACTGCGGGCCTGCATATCCTTCGCCGAAGGAATATTCGCCGCTTTTAAAATGCTCCTCCATTATCGCCTGTATCTTTGGATCAACGGTAGTGTAAATACTCAGTCCTCCCGAGTAAACAAGCATCTTCGCAGCTCCTTCAGTGTATCCAAGCTCCCTTTCTAGATCCTTTGCCACCGTATCGCAAACAGTTTCGGTAAACCAAGACGACAAACTGTTTTTTGCCTCCGAACGTTCTTCCAATACTATCAGAGATTCCTTCGCCGACGTGTACTCTTCCTCAGTTATATAGCCGCATTCGTACATTGCAAATAATACTGCATTTCTTTTCTTTATTGCGGCGCCATAATTATTATACGGATTATTTCTTGTAGGAGCATTGGTGATTGCGGCCAGCAATGCCGCTTCCTCAACCTCCAAATCATTTACATCCTTGCCAAAATAAAGCTGGGATGCAAGCGAAACACCGCATACACCTTCGCCCATCGGGATAATATTCAAATATACCTCAAATATCTCCTTTTTTGAGTGAGAATGTTCTATGTTATAGGCCCTTATTATTTCTTCAATCTTTCGCTTTACTGTCTTTTCTTTATCGCCCGAGATGTTTTTGATAACCTGCTGCGTTATTGTAGAACCGCCAAATCTGTCAGATCTATTCAAAATATAATTCAAAGCCGCCATAACCGTGCGCCTTACGTTAACACCGCTGTGATCAAAAAATTCCCTATCCTCAGCAGCCAAAAAAGCGAGTTTTACGTTCTCTGATATACCTTCGTACTTAACAAAGCTCTTTTTTTCTGTTGCCCCGGACACTGTGGCATACTCTACCGGATCATAATCGCCTGCAGAGTTATATCCACCGGCATCATAATACAGTTTCGTTACGTTACTGCACCTTGCCGCAAAAAACATCTCTTCATCCGCGCGAAAATCAATGTTGTTTTTTGAATACGAATAAAGAAAGATCGCAAGCGCAGCAAAAATCGAAGCCGGCAATACAGTTATCAACGAAACTATAATAAAAAATCTACTTTTAAACATAAAAAATCCTCCACGGAATTTATAAGCATTTTAACTCCATGGAGGATTTTAAATCATGTATTAAATTGTATTACTGGTATTTAATAGACCACCTTGTTAAGATACAGTCCCTGCGGCGGTGCGGTTTGCCCGGCAGCACTTCTGTCATGTGCAAGAATAATATTATCGATCTCTTCTATGCAAATTCTATCGAATGCAACGTCAACCAACGTTCCAACTATGATCCTTACCATATTGTAAAGGAATCCATCTGCCGCAACCTTTATCTCGATAAGATTTCCGCTTTTATTTACAGTCAGATACTCAATGCATCTTACGGTGTCAACGATCTTAGACCCCTCCGCCATAAATGACGAAAAGTCTTTTTTTCCAACCAACTTACCGCCTGCTTCACGCATCTTTTCAATTTGTGCATCCGATATCTGCCTGCCAACAAACCAAGCTCTGTTATATTCGAAAGGATCAGAAACCTCGCTGTTTACAATTCTATACAGATATTCCTTTGATTTCACACTGTATCTCGGATGGAAATCATCGCTTACACATTCTGCATGGTAAAGCGAAATATCGGGCGGCAAAAAGCTTTTCATTGCAACAGGAAGCTTTTCTGCCGGAATAGTGGCAAATTCAGATTCGATTACAACGCAGTACTCGTTGGCATGCACGCCCGAGTCAGTTCGAGAACATCCCGTTACAGTTGCATCCGAGCCAATAGCAGATCTACAGGCCGCGGTTAATTCGCCCTGCACTGTTCTATGGTTAGGCTGAAACTGAAATCCCCTGAAATCCGTGCCTACATATTTTATTCTTGCAAGATATTTCATTTAATATCACCCTGTAATTACGGAATTTGATAGAACATTTCGTTGCCGTTGGTTGCAACTCTGATGAATATTGAGAGCGCCGCAAAAAGAATAAACATAGCCATAAATGCAAAATCGCTGAATCTAAAGGAAAGTTTTACAAGCTTTGTTCTGTTCTTATCTCCGCGATAGCATCGGCACTCCATTGCGGTTGCCAACTCCTCTGCTCGCTTGAACGAGGATACGAAGAGGGGTATCAGTATCGGTATCAACACCTTGATCCTCTTTATAAGTCCACCGCTTGTGAAGTCCGCACCGCGTGATTTCTGTGCGTTCATGATCTTCTCTGTTTCCTCGATCAACGTAGGGATAAAGCGAAGCGCAATGGTCATCATCATCGCGAATATATGCACGGGGATCTTCACCAACTTAAGCGGAGCTAAAAGCGACTCTATGCCGTCAGTAAGAGATATAGGCGACGTTGTGTACGTAAGCAACGTGCTTGTACCAACGATCAGGATAATAACGCGCACGGCCATAAACACAGCCCTGATTATGCCTTCCTTATAAACCTCGATAATCCAAAAATCAAAGATCTTGTTTTCGGCCTCACCTTTTGTAAGGAAAATATTGATCAATGCTGTAAACAGCACAATAAATATGATCGGCTTTATTCCCTTAAACATAACGCTGAATGCTATTCTGCTGAGTACAATGAGCAAGGCCGTCAGCAAAACGAGATAGCCGAATGCCAGAGCCGTATTCGCAGAAAACACGGCAACAATATATAAAACAGCGAGTATTATTTTTGTTCTCGGGTCTAATTTATGAATGATAGACGTACCGGGAAAAAATTGGCCTAAAGTAATATCGGAAATCATTTCGCGCCACCTCCGATATACTTTATTAATGCATCACAAACACCGTCAACAGTGTAAAGAGTTCCCTGAAGATCGATGCCGGAAGCTCTTATACGGGCTGCGATTTTTGCTATTGACGGCACGTCAAGGCCTATCTCGACAAGACTATCAGCATCAGAGAAGATCTCATCAACAGTTCCTGTTTTATAAACCTTTGACTGACTCATCACAACAACGTTGTCGCAGTAGGTTGCCATGTCCTCCATAGAATGGCTGACAAGTATAACCGTTCCGTCGTGCTTCTTTACGTACTGGGTAAGGCCCGAAAGTATCTCACGGCGTCCCTTCGGATCAAGACCTGCCGCTGGTACGTCAAGCACAAGCACCACGGGGCGCATTGCAACTATTCCTGCAATAGCAACTCGCCTTTTCTGTCCGCCGGAAAGCTCAAAAGGAGATTTATCGAGCAATTCCTCAGGAATTCCAACAAATTCCGCCGCCTCAAGAACTCGCCTTTCAACCTCATCCTTGGATAAGCCCTGGTTTCTCGGGCCAAATCCTATATCCGCTCTGACAGTATCGTCAAAAAGCTGATACTCCGGATACTGCATAACAAGTCCTACACGATATCTGATACTGCTTATCTTTTTAGGCTTGTTCCAGATATCCTCACCATCAAGCAAAATCTTACCCGACGTAGGCTTATATAAACCGTTCAAAAGGTTTACAAGGGTGGATTTACCCGAGCCCGTATGACCTATCAATCCGGTTATTTTTCCTTTCTCAAAAGAAACGTTAACATCATCAAGTGCCACCATTTCAAAGGGTGTTCCCTTGCTGTATTTGTAATTAACGTTACATAGCTCAATTTTGCTCATAAAAAGTTATTCTGATTCCTTTTTCTTCAAAAGACTTACTAAGTTTTCAATACATTCTTCATCCGACAGGGTGTTTACCGGAACGTCGAATCCGGCTTTTTTGAGTTTATAAAGCAACTCCAATGACTGAGGCGCTTCAAGTCCTATCGAATGTATCAGATCGATCTCTGAAAAAACGTCTATCGGCTTACCGTCAAGAACAAGCCTTCCGTCATTTATAACAACAACTCTGTCAGCTCTCGCCGCCTCGTCCATATAGTGCGTTATATTGATTATTGTAATGCCCTCTTCTCTGTTCAAGCGTTCCATAATTCCGATAACGTCGTGGCGCCCGCTGGGGTCGAGCATCGCCGTTGATTCGTCGAAAATGATAACGCGCGGTTTCATCGCTATTACACCTGCAATAGCAATTCTCTGCTTCTGTCCACCGGAAAGCTTGTGGGGCGCGTGTTTTGCATACTCAGACATATTTACAAGAGCGAGTGATTCATCAACGCGCTTTCTTAATTCCGAACGTTCGAGACCAAGGTTTTCGGGGCCAAAGGCAACGTCCTCCTCAACAACCGTGGCAACAAGCTGATTGTCGGGATTTTGAAATACCATTCCTACCTTTTTACGAATCTCAAATACATCGTCATCGGTAAAATCTTCAGACGTGATGTCCTGTCCGTCAATGTATATTTTACCCGATGTAGGCTCTAAGATCATATTGAGAAGCTTAGCAAAAGTACTTTTTCCGGAGCCGTTATGACCGAGTATTGCAATATACTCCCCCTCACAAATCTCAATAGAAAGATCATCCAAAGCAGGAGCAACGTCCACAACACCGGCATCCTCGTACACGTAACCGAGATTTTCGGTTTTTATTATAACATTCTTTTCCATTTAAACACCACTTTTAAACGTTACTCTGACACTGGAGCCGCACGGCAAAGCAAGACCGCTATCCATAACGTTAAGTCCGAGCTCATCAGCTACACTGAATCCGATCCTTCCCTTGAGGAGTCTTGTATCGGTTATATACTTCATTGTAGAGGCGGAAAGTCCTGTCGTGTATGAATTAAGCAAGAAAAAGAGCGGTTTATCGGACAACAGCTTCTCAGACAGAGCAACGAATTCATCAATACTCTCCTCTATCTTCCAAACCTCGCCTGTAGGTCCTCTTCCATAGGAAGGCGGATCCATTATTATAGCATCGTATTTCTTGCCGCGCCTTATTTCGCGCTCTATAAACTTCTTACAGTCGTCAACAATATATCTGATAGGCGCATCGGAAAGACCGGAAAGCGCCGCATTTTCCTTTGCGGCATTCACCATACCCTTAGAAGCATCAACGTGGCAAACAGAAGCACCCGCTTTTGCAGCAGCAACCGTTGCCCCTCCTGTGTAAGCAAAGAGATTAAGTACACTTATCGGGCGGTTTGCCTTTTCAATAAGTTCTCTGAACCAATCCCAGTTCGCAGCCTGCTCCGGAAAAAGACCGGTATGCTTAAAGCCCATAGGCTTTATCTGGAATCTGAGATCGCCATATGATATGTTCCAGCTCTCAGGCAGTTTGTTCTGGCTCCAGCTACCGCCGCCCGATTTGCTTCTTGAGTAAGAAGCATCCGCCTTTTTCCAAAGAGGATTTTTCTTCTCGGTTTTCCATATAACCTGAGGGTCGGGACGAATAAGACTGTACTTACCCCACAACTCAAGTTTCTCGCCGTATGACGTATCAATTATTTTATAGTCCTGCCACTTATCTGCAATCCACATAAGTCAATTTCACTTTCTTTGGTTAAAATATTTTCCCATAGCCGAGCCGGCACAGTTCGAATGGCATATCGCTATTGCAACCGCATCGGCTGTATCATCCGGCTTCGGCGGTGCTTTCAGCTTCAAGATAGAAGTTACCATTGCAATAACCTGCTTTTTCTCTGCCTTACCGTATCCAACAACAGCTTGCTTTACCTGCAAAGGCGTGTACTCACTGATTTTCACACCAAGCTTATGTGCCGTGCAAAGAATAACCCCCCTTGCCTCAGCCACCGCAATACCCGTTGTTATATTGGTGTTAAAGAATAACTCTTCTATCGCCATTTCATCCGGCTTGTATTTATTTATAATCTCTTCAATATCGTTCTGGATCATAAGCAAACGCGCCTCAATTTCCGTATGCGCGGGAGTCAATATTGCTCCGTAAGCTATCGCTCGCTTATTTCCTCTGACACTTTCAACGATCGCCCAACCAACCGTAGCCAGTCCGGGGTCAATTCCAAGAATAATCATATTTCACCCAAATATTTTATAATATTTGATTATAGCACATATTTCCGTTTTAGTCAACTATCTATTCATCCTCGCGCGTTTTTATTTAAAATATTGCGTGTTAAACACTGCCTTTAGAGAAATCCTCATACCTGATATTTCTGAACTAAATTATAACAGCAAAAATTTGCAAGCCGTCTTTACTTTTATCTCACTGTATGATATAATATCTATCGAACAGTTTGTGAAGCGCAAAAATGCACGGTAAATACACCAAATATCCCGTGCAAAGATAGAATGGAGATAAAATGTATTATCATCTTTACGGAACACTCGAGGAATGCACTCCAAATGCATGTGTTATCGACTGCGGCGGAGTTGGCTATAAATTAACGGTAAGCCTCATCACGTCCGAAATACTTGCAGACAAGGTTGGCAAAAACATTAAGCTTTTTACACACCTTGCGGTAAGAGAGGACGGAATCGAGCTTTTCGGTTTTGAAAATAAGGAAGAGCGCGAATGCTTCAACCACTTGATCTCTGTTAACGGAGTAGGCCCTAAAGCTGCTATGAGCATTCTTTCGATTATGACACCCGATAACTTTGCAATTGCAGTTTGCACAGAGGATGCAAAGGCTATTTCAAAAGCATCCGGAATAGGCGGAAAGACTGCAGCAAGAATTATTCTTGAGCTCCGTGATAAATTGCAGATCGACGAGTCTGCAAGAACGATAAAAAGCACTCAGAAATCCACGCTTCTTCCCCGCACAGGCAATCTCAAAGAGGCGGCTGACGCACTTATGGTGCTTGGATACGACAAAACTTCGGTTACAAATGCGCTTGAAGGACTTGATCCCAAGACAGAGGCCGGCCAGCTCATTCGCCTGGCACTGAAAAAGCTTGCAAGATAAAGGTAGGTTCACATGATAGAAGAAATCAACGAGTTTGACTATGAAAACCGAATAGTTTCAAACGAATACGACTCTTTTCAGGACTCGGATATAGAAAACTCTCTCCGCCCTAAAACTCTTGACGAGTACATAGGACAGACAAAGGCTAAGGGAAATCTCAGGATATATATTGAAAGCGCAAAGATGAGAGGCGAATCACTCGATCACGTTTTGCTCTACGGCCCTCCCGGTTTGGGTAAAACTACTCTTTCGACCATTATCGCTAACGAAATGCACGTAAATATACGTTCGACCTCAGGCCCTGCACTTGAAAAGCCCGGAGATCTCGCCGCAATTCTGAGTAACCTAAACGACGGCGACGTACTCTTCATTGACGAAATACACAGACTTTCAAGGGCGATCGAAGAAATACTCTATCCTGCGATGGAGGACTTCTTTATTGATATTGTTACGGGAAAGGGCCCGAGCGCAAGCACGATAAAGCTTCCCCTGCCCAGATTTACACTTATAGGTGCTACAACAAGATCCGGATCTCTCACAACACCCCTTCGCGACAGATTCGGTGTACTCTTAAGACTGGAGATCTACACCCCCGAAGAGCTCGCAACTATCGTCAAACGCTCTGCCGGAATTCTTAATATCGCAATCACAGAGTCCGGCGCTTACAATATTGCTTCCCGTTCAAGAGGCACACCGCGTATTGCAAACAGACTGTTAAAGAGAGTTCGCGACTTCGCTCTTGTTAAGGGAAACGGAACAATTACCGATGAAATTGCAAAATATGCACTTGATGAGCTTGAAATAGACAATCTCGGACTTGACAATATCGACCGCAGATTGCTTGAATCAATCATAAACTTCTACGGTGGCGGCCCTGTCGGCCTTGACACACTTGCAGCTACTATCGGAGAAGAAGCAATAACTATCGAGGACGTTTACGAGCCATACCTCATGCAGATAGGCTTCCTGGCAAGAACGACCAGAGGTAGATGTGCAACAAGACTTGCATACGATCATCTTGGTATACCTTATCCCGGAATAGCTAATCAGCAAACGATAGACGTAGAATAAAAAACAAAGCCTGCCACGTTCTGTGGCAGGCTTAAATTTTACTCTTGCTTTAGAGCCTTTATTATAGCTCCAACATCTTTTTTTCCGAACACAGCACTACCTGCAACAAGCACGTTAGCACCGCTCAAAACAGCTTCTTTAGCTGTATCGAGATTGATTCCTCCATCAACCTGAATGTCAATGTTGAGACTTCTTTTTCCTGTTTCTGCTTTGATTTTTGTTACTTTTTCAAGACATTCTTTGATTATCGACTGTCCTCCATATCCAGGCTCAACAGTCATAACAAGCACCATATCGCACCTATCTAAATAAGGATATACAGCCTCGGCGGGTGTGTTCGGTTTTATAGAGATACCAACCTTTTTTCCGGCCTTCTTTATCATATTGATACATTCATCCGCAACAGCAGTTGCCTCAAGATGAAACGTAACAATATCGGCGCCGGCAGATATAAATCTTTCTATATATCTTTCCGGTGCATCTATCATCAGATGCACGTCAAATACCATATCCGTTACCTTGCGTATCGACTGTATAACAGGCAATCCAAAGGATATATTAGTTACAAACTTACCGTCCATAACGTCAAGGTGAAGCATATCAGCGCCGCCATTATAAACACCTTCTATCTCTTTCTGAAGGTTTGCAAAATCAGCAGCGAGCAAAGATGGAGAAATCTTGATCATTTCATACTCCTTTTGATGTAACGTCTGTTTATGATACTACATAAACTTTATATTAGGGCGATGAAGAAAGCCCGGTATAAATCCGATAAAAGAGCCCGGCTAAGACACTAAAGAATCAGGACGTTTACTGCGTAAGCCGTGTTGTTTTATCTCTGATTGGCACCGTTTTTTTCGGTGCCTTATATTTTTTCTATAAGAACAACAGAATGAGCGCTTATTCCTTCCTCGTTGCCTGTAAATCCAAGCTTCTCCTCTGTTGTCGCTTTTATGTTTATCTGCGAGGGGTCGCACTCAAGCGATCTGGCAATATTTTCTCTCATAAGAGGTATATAACTTGCAAGCTTAGGCCTTTGGGCTATAACAGTTGCGTCAACGTTCACTATTGAGTATCCCTCCCTATGCATCAGGTCAAAAACCTTCTCAAGCAACACTATGCTTGAGATGCCTTTATAACGGTTATCTGTATCGGGAAAATGCTTTCCAATATCACCAAGCGCCATAGCGCCTATAATGGAATCCATTATAGCATGAACAAGCACGTCTGCATCAGAGTGGCCCAAAAGCCCCTTCTCATGCGGGATATTAACACCGCCGATAATAAGCTCACGTTCGGAAACAAGCTTATGTACGTCATAACCGTGGCCGATCCTCAACTTAGTCATTTTTTCCTCCTGTTCAAGATGAATTCCGCATATGCGATATCCTCTTGATAAGTTATTTTCACGTTGCTCCTCGCAGTCTGAGTGCAGTACGGACATACTCCGATACTCTCTACAAGCATATTGTCATCTGTAACTGCAGAATTAAGCGCATCGGCGTTGTTCAAAGCTTTTCCGTATATCTCTTTTGAGAACACCTGCGGTGTCATAACGTGCACCAGACTTGAACGTTCCAACGTCTTATTAACGAATCCGGCATCATTCACCTGCTTTATTGTATCGGTTGCTTTGCAGGATGCCGTTGCAGCACCGTAAATAAACGCATCGGAAACAACCTTCGATATATCCTCACCTGTAACAAGACATCTTGCCGCATCGTGTATTGCAACGAATTCTGTGCGCTCATCCACGCAGGCAAATCCCAGCGCCGCCGATTCAGCTCTGGTTGATCCGCCGCGCACGATTTTTGTAACTTTGTTACAACCGTTTATCTCAGCTTTGGCAAAATCAAGCTCATCAGCCCTTGTTACGATGATTATCTCAAATATATCATCGCAGCTTTGAAATGCCTCTACAGATCGCCTGAGAACGCTCTTGCCGAGCACTGAAATCTTTTGTTTTGTAACTTCGCCGCCCATCCTGCTTCCGCTACCGGCTGCAAGAATAATGGCAGAAACAAATCTTTCGTTCATATCTCACCTATTTCCTATAATAAACAAAATGCACTGTTATCGTTCTGATCTTTCCGTCCTCAAGCAGATTAGGGCCTTTTATAACAACACCGTCTCCGCTCATAAGGTTGCACGCCTCGAGGTCCTTGACTTCGCACATAAAAACTCTATCTCCGGATGAGTCAACTATAAAGCGATCCCCATGCAATGCGAGTGCACCTCCGCGCCCAATCACGTCCTCATTTCCATCTCTGTTTTCAGTTACGTATTTTATGACCTGACCGTGCAGGGATTTTGCCTTGTTCAAGCGAAAAGAATAGCTGTTAGGGTTCTTAGATCCGCCGAAAAGTTTTGATAAAAAAGACACTGCTTTTTCCTCGACTAAATGATATTTTTTCGTTTATTCTATTCTACCATAAATCGCGGCAAATTGGAATACCCTTTAAGCCAAAAATTTTTGATATTTTTTTAAACTTTTTTTACAAAAACTATTGATTTTTTTATAAAAGTGTATTATAATAGTGTCAAAGTGGGTTGAAGTGGGGCACAAATACACCATTTTCCCACAAAATGAGCAAAAAGGAGGTAAAAAAGATGTCATTCGTTGGTTCCTACTCTCACACAATGGATTCCAAGAAAAGAGTTTTCATTCCATCTAAGTTCCGCGATGACCTCGGCGAAGAATTTTACATCACAAGAAAATTTGACGCTTACCTCTCAATATACACCGCTGAGGACTGGGAAGCATACGTAGACAAGATCTCCAAGCTCCCCGAAGCCGATGCGGAAGAGTTCCAGGATTTCATCCTCGGTGCGGCACAGAAATGCACCCCTGATTCAAACGGCAGAATCATTCTTGATGAAAGACTTATGAAGCATGCTAAGATAAACAAGAGCATGGTGTTCGTAGGAACAGGCAAGCAGATAAGGATCTGGGCCGAAGAGCTTTGGAACGAAAGAGAACAGAATCGCAATTACGACAAAATGCGCGAAATTATGCGCCAGTACGGTCTTTAATATATTATTGAAAGGAAAATACCATGGACGTCCAATTCTCCCATACCTCGGTGCTCTTATACGAGTGTATTGATGCATTGAATATACGAGATGGATTTACCTACGTTGACTGTACCGCCGGCGGTGGAGGTCATTCCCTTGAAATAGCAAAAAGAATGGGACCCAATTCCCGACTGATTTGCTTTGACCGTGATAAAAACGCAATTAAAGCCGCTACAAAAAGGCTTGAAGGATACTTAGACCGAGTAACCTTCGTGAATGAAAATTTCTCTTCCCTTGAAAACGTAATACGCGACTTCAATATAACTAATCTTGGCGGAGTGCTTGCAGACCTTGGTTGCAGCTCACACCAATTTGATACCGCAGAGCGAGGCTTCAGCTATATGCAGGATGCACCACTCGATATGAGAATGGATACAGATGCTCCCCTCTCTGCATACGACGTAGTTAACACCTACCCCGAGCAAAGAATAAAGGAAATACTCTTCGAGTACGGCGAAGAAAAATTCTCGGCAAAGATTGCATCCGCAATCTGCAAGCAAAGAGAGATAAAGCCTATAGAAACCACCGTAGAGCTTTCCAACATCATTAAATCAGCTATTCCGCAGATAAAGAGACTTGACGGTCCCCACCCTGCTAAACGTTCATTCCAGGCTATAAGAATTGAGGTTAACGGCGAGCTTGATGCAATAGCACCGGTAATCAATTCGGCGGCAAACCACCTCGTAAGCGGAGGAAGAATAGCAATCATCTCCTTCCACTCACTCGAGGATCGAATTGTTAAGCAAGCATACAGAGCCCTCTCATCAGGTTGCACCTGTCCCAGAGACTTCCCTGTTTGTGTTTGCGGCAACAAACCCCTTATTAAGGATCTTACAAAAAAACCGATACTTCCAAGCGAAGAAGAATTAAACGACAACCCGCGATCAAGAAGCGCCAAGCTCAGAGTTGCGGAAAAAATATAAAGGAGATTACAACCATGACCACCACGAGCACTTACGAAACATTATATAACAATATGAAATCCAAGTTTACTGTTGTAAACGATAACGGCGAGTACACTCTTGGTGAGTATATGTCTATGAAGGCAAACGAGAAGAGGACAAGCTCCATTCTCCCCGCAGCTAAGACAACAACAGACAAGAATACTATTGCTGCAGTATTCTCTTACGTTAACGATAAGCTTAAGGTTAAAAGAGCTCCCGAAAAGGATAAGACTATGCGCTCCTTCCCCTTCAGAACCTCATGCGCCGCATTCCTTTCCGCTGTTGTAGCCTGCGCCCTAATTTTCTCCTTTGGTATCTTTACCGTTGGCAACAGAAACAACGTTGCTCCCACCGTTGATGCACACGACGATATTGTAGAAGAGGTAATCGTTGAGGACTACATCGTAGAAAACGAATAATTTGCATATTTTGGGACCAATATAAATATGATATAGCGATAGCTTAAGTGGCTGTCGCTATATTTTTTTATTTAGGAAAAGATATGAATAACTTTCCAAAAGCATCCGCTTCTATACTGAAAACCAAGAAAAGAATCATCGCCATTCTCACCGTTATGGCGCTTTTTCTCGCTTTTCTGTTATTTAATCTATTAAAACTGCAGATCGGGTTAAACTCGTATTACAAGGATAAAGTTTATAGCCAAGTAACAACAAATACCGGTTTGTCGGCCAATCGCGGAAATATATACGATTCCGGCATGAATCTACTTGCCACAACAAACACTTCCTGGCGGATTTTTGTTTCACCAAGAGAAATAAAAGCTGCCGAGAAAAAGCAGAAGAAAAACTATACGGAATTAATATCATCCGGTCTTTCTGAGATTCTCGGTATAGAATACAGTAGCCTTAAAGATAAAATATCGAAATCAAATACACTTGACATAACTGTAAAAAAGCTGACTAATGAAAGCGATTACGTTAAAGTTCTTAATTTCATAGATAAAAACAACCTTGATGACCTCGTGTTCGCAGAAGCACAAACGTCGAGGTTCTATCCGCAAGGAACTTTAGCGGCGCACGTTCTTGGATTCACCGGAAGCGACAATCAAGGGCTTTACGGACTTGAATATTATTACGACAGCTATCTGAGAGGTGAGGCGGGATACTATCTTTATGCAAAGGACGCGAACGGAAAAGCATTATCATCCGAGTACTCAAGCTACATTCCGTCAGAAGCCGGCTCAAACCTGGTTACTACTATCGATTCATACGTACAGGCGCAGCTTGAGAGCCAGCTTGAACAGATCGTTATAAATCACAATGTTACAAACAGAGTTACAGGAATCGTAATGAATACCGACACAGGAGCCATCCTGGCGATGGCAACCTCTTCCCCATTCGATCCAAACTCCCCATATGCACTTGATAGCTTATCTCAACAAAAACTCGATTCCTCGGGATACAAAAAAGATAGCGACGAATACAAGGCTCTCAAAAGAAGCTTGCTCGAAAGTATGTGGTCAAACAAGGCAGTAAGCGAAACGTACGAACCCGGTTCTACTTTTAAAATAATAACGGTTGCCGCGGCTGTAGATTCGGGGTCTGCGGCATTCAATGACACCTTCTCTTGCCACGGATACCTGACCGTTGCCGGCTGGCGAATCAAATGCCATAAGGTAAGCGGCCACGGCTCAGGCTTCACCCTGTCGTACGGACTTCAGATGTCCTGCAACCCAACCATGATGCAGATATCAGAAAGAACAGGGGTTGACACCTTTTATTCTTACGTTGAACGCTTTGGATACTTTGAAAAAAGTGGGATCGATCTGCCAAGCGAAGCACAAAGCATTTTCCATAAGCTTGAAAATATGGGAACGACCGAATTGGCAACGGCATCATTCGGCCAACGGTTTAAGGTAACCGTTATAAATCACTTACGCGCCATAGCATCCGTTGCAAATGGCGGATACTTGGTTACACCGCACGTTGTAGATAAAATTGTTGACAATAGCGGAAATATACTTTATGAGTTTGAAGTTGAAACAACACGGCGCACCGTTTCCGAGAAAACGGCAGAAGAGATCAGCGCGGCGCTTGAAGAGGGCGTCAGCGGTAACGGCGGTGCTAAAAATGCCTACGTTGAAGGATATCTTGTTGCGGCAAAAACCGGCACTTCCGAGAAGTTCGATGTTCTTGACGAGAATGGAAATTCCTACCTCAGAATAGGCTCAACAGTTGCCTACAGCATCAGCTCCGGCGAGGATATCGCAGTAATAATCGTTGTTGATGAACCGCAATCGCAGGTAAAGTACGGTAGCATCGTTGCTGCACCGTACATATCATCACTCCTTAATAACGTTCTGCCCTACCTTGATTTTGAATCTGCAAAATCAACTACAAACGTAGAAGTGCCAAACCTTGTTGGTATGAGCACGTTATCAGCAAAGAGCGAGCTCAAAACCTTAGGTATCAGATGTGAGGTAGTAGGCAACGGAGAGTTGGTTTTATATCAAACTCCAAGCAAAGGAAATTATATAGAATACAATGACACCGTAGTGTATCTATATACCGAGCAAATACCGGACGGAGTAACAGTTCCAAACCTTTGCGGCAAGGATATTTCAGATGCTTCAACAATATGCATTTCACTCGGGCTTAACGTTACAATAACCGGATCAAACGGCGGAAACGTCGTATCACAGTCGCTACCGCCGGGAGCGATCGTATCAAAGGGTGAAATAATAAAATTAACCGTCCTTATAACCGATTACGAGGATTAGTAATGTATGAATCTTGCAGAATTGTTTTATAATATTGAGTACGAGAGCAACTTTGATTTAAAGAATATATCTGTATGCAACGTAACGCACAACACGAATAATATCAATGAAAACACATTGGTCGTTTTGCTTGGCGCACATAATATGCGCGCACTTACCGATACCGGAATCAAGGCCGTTGTTTGCAGCAAGGAGCTTAAAGGTATTCCGGAGAATCTTCCTCTTATATACGTTGAAAACCCACGGCTTGTATATTCCCTGCTCGCCTCAAAATTATCCCAAATCAACTACTCCGCCATTGATTTCATCGGAGTTACGGGAACAAACGGAAAAACGACAACTTCTACAATTATATATGAAATAATGAAGTCAGCCGGAAAAAAGGTAGGAATGGTAGGCACGGGCAAAATAACGTATATGAACACCGTACTGACCGACGAAAACTATTCAATGACTACACCTGATCCCGATCTTTTATACCCGTCATTAAAGAAAATGCAGGATATGGGGTGTGAAATTGTAATAATGGAGGTTTCGAGCCACGCACTTGCGCTTGAAAAGGTTGCACCGATTAAATTCAGTTTTTCCGTGTTCACTTCTCTGTCCCTTGAGCATATGGACTTTCATACCGATATGGATAATTACTATCACACAAAAATCAAACTGTTTACGCAAAGCGAAAACGGTGTTTTCAACGCAGATGATAGCTATTCGGCGCGCGCGATCGTTGACTGCAAAAATTTATGCAATATATTCAGTATAGGCGTTAGGTGTGATGCCGAGGCAATGGCTAAGGACACAAGCCTGCAAGGACTTGAAGGAAGCGAATATATATTCAGAGATAAGCACAATATTTTTAAAGTCAGACTATCTCTTGGAGGCTTTTACAATATATACAACTCCATGCTTGCTATAAAGACCGCCATTGAATACGGAATCCCCGCCGATATTATAAAAAAATGTGTAGAATCGATTAAATCGGTTCCCGGGCGCTTTGAAATAATAAACAGATCCCCTTGCGTTATCATAGATTACGCACATACCGAGCTTGCATTCGAAAACGTACTTAGAACCATATCCGAAATTAAAGCCGATGGTCAAAAACTCTATACAGTATTTGGATGCGGTGGGGACAGGGATAAAGAAAAACGACCAAAAATGGCGCGAATTGCAGAAAAATACTCTGATAATGTAGTGATTACGTCAGATAACCCAAGAAACGAGAATCCAAGCGAAATAATAAGTGATATACTCGAAGGGCTTACCGACCCTACAGCACGATACGTTATTCCGGACAGAAAATGCGCGATCGAATACACAATAAACAAGGCACAGGATGATGACATAGTTCTAATTCTCGGCAAAGGACACGAAAAGTATATTATCGATAAAACGGGTTATCATTCGTTTGATGAAAAAGAAATATGCAAAAGCATCTTAAGAAAGCGGAGCAACTGAGCCATGCGCATCAACCTCAGCTACCCATTGTACCTTTCGGAATTAGCGGAAAAAGAAGTATATAACGATGTATTGATTAGCTGCGTTTGTACAGACTCGAGAGTTTTGAAGCCCGGCGACCTTTTTGTTGCAATAAAGGGTAACAATTACGACGGAGCAGACTTTATTGAATATGCAAAAAACATTGGCGCATGGGTTGTTTCTGAAAGTAAGGTAGCCGATATCACCGTTGATAACATAGATGTCTTTATTGCAGGGTTTATATCAATGTACAAATCCAAACTTAACTCAGTCAAAAAAACAGTTGCAATAACAGGCAGTGTAGGAAAAACATCAACAAAGACAGTCTTGACAAAACTTCTATCCACAAAATTCAAGGTACACTCCACAAATGAAAACCAAAACAACCTTTTGGGCACACTTTTTACAGTTCTTAGCACCCCGGCGGACACCGAACTGCTTATTTTGGAATTCGGAATGAACCATACCGGTGAAATATCAGTTCTCTCGAAGGTTACTCGCCCGGATATCGCGATCATAACAAACATAGGAACTGCACACATAGGAAACCTTGGTAGCCGGAAAATGATAGCTAAAGCTAAGCTTGAAATAGAAGACGGTATGCTTTGTGGCAGTCCTGTACTTGTGCCGGCAAATGAGCCTTTACTAAAGGAAGCCAAAAACGGCATCCCAATTTCATTTGAAGAAGATCCCAAAACTAACATACGTTTTTACCCAAAATACCTATCAGAGAGCTATTCAACCTATGAGTTTTCCTTTAAAAAGGATAGGCATCTCATAAAAATAGCGCAAAATGACAAAAGACTTGCCTGTGCAGTTGGTTTTTCCCTCGCAGTAGGTAGTTTGCTTGGATTAAAAGTCGATGATATATCTGATAAAGCATCCGAACTCACCAATCAGGACTTCCGACAGAAGCTGATTGAGAAAAACGGATATAGGATCTATGACGATACATACAGTTCCTCCTATGAAGCTGTACTGTGCATGATTGATTACCTGATTAGCGAATACGGCGAAATATCCTGCGTGCTTGCAGATATGCTTGAGCTCGGTGATTTTTCGGAGGAACTGCATACTAAGTTAGGTGTCGAGCTTTCAAAAAGGGAGATACGCTGCGTTTATCTTTGCGGCAGATATGCCGAATCGGTAGCAAACGGAATAAGAACAGCAAAATCACACTGTAATATCTACATAAACCGCGATACTGAAGAATTTAATGCAACTTTAGATCAGATCAGGGATTCTTATCACGGCGAGTTGCTACTTATCAAAGGCTCTCACGATACGCACACAGAAAGACTCATCGACCTGTTAATAAATTAATTCGAGGAACAGTTATGCTTGA
This sequence comes from Eubacteriales bacterium, assembly GCA_045614485.1. Taxonomy (GTDB): domain Bacteria; phylum Bacillota; class Clostridia; order Oscillospirales; family CAG-272; genus UBA1740. Next base: position 15,615 of record JAZLCY010000002.1, on the reverse strand, counting down.
TAAATTCTTCCCAACCTACTTAACTGCCTTTTTTATATCACTGTTGATTACGTTTATAATCGAAAAAAGACTGTTGCCCGTGTTATGCAACGCAGCTGCACAGCCCATATACGAGGACGGACCAAGGTGGCACGTAAAAAAAAGAGGTACGCCGACAATGGGAGGAATTGCTTTCATCATATCTATTTCGATATCTCTTCTTATCGGAGCAGTTGTTCTGCTCTTCTCCGGCAGCTACAAATCAACCCTAAGCCTTGTTTTGTGCCAGCTTTATGCAATACTTAACGGTGTTGTCGGCCTTTTCGACGATCTCAGAAAAATACGGAGGAAAAACAATAAAGGTTTAACACCGACGCAAAAGCTCATATTTCAGTTCATTATAGCCGGCGCATTCCTCGTTGGCAGATACTTCTTGATTTCAAAAAGCAACGAGATCAGCTTCTCTTTTGCGACAGTTGACATCGGAGCTTTTTACTACCCCCTATCCCTCATAATACTCGTTGGAATCGTTAACTGCGCAAACTTGACAGACGGGGTTGACGGACTTGCAACGTCTGTCGCATTTTCAATAGGAATATCACTTCTTTATATATCCTGCGCACTAAACACCGAAGTCAGCATTGTTGCCGCAACGATAATAGGAGGTTCAATAAGCTTTTTGATCTTTAATTTACATCCGGCAAAAGTATTTATGGGAGATACAGGGTCATTGTACTTCGGCGCGCTTATCGCCTGCTCAGCAGTAATGCTTGGCAATCCTCTGATTATTATTTTTATAGCCGGTGTGTACGTTCTCGAGGGTGCTTCAGTTATACTTCAGGTATTATGGTATAAACTTTTTAAAAGAAGAATTTTCCTTATGGCTCCACTTCACCACCACCTCGAAAAGATAGGTTGGAGCGAAAATAAAATATGTATCGTATCCATGATACTTACGTTTATCTTCTCAATCCCTGTCTATGTTTTTTACCTACCATGACAAGAATAAAAGGAAAGAAAAACAACTCCAAATTTAATGCATCACTTTTTATAATTGTTATTCTGCTTGCTATTTTCGGCTATATTATGATATTTAGCGCAAGTTACTCATATGCAGAATCGCGTTTTGAAGATCCATTCTATTTCACAAAAAGGCACACTCTTTGGCTTGGCGTTGGCATTGCTGTTATGCTGCTTTCATCAAGAATCAATCTTGATATAATAAGGAAAATCACTCCGATCTTATATGCTATAACACTACTCATTCTGATATTGGTATTGGCAGCCGGCCTGGTAGGAAACGGCGCTAAAAGATGGATCGCAATTGGTCCACTTACCATTCAACCGTCGGAAATTTCAAAGCTTACTATCATCTTGATGTTATCCTACTATCAGAATAGGTTTTCCGAGCGCAGTCTTTCAAAAGAAAGGAAAAATTCCTTTCTTTACGGAACATTCATCCCTATACTCATCTTCTTAATTCCGACCGTGTTGATAATGTTACAAAAACATCTTTCATGCATTATCATTGTTTCACTTATTTCTTTAAGCTTAATTGTTTGTTTCGGAATCAATCTAAAATATATATACGCGTTTATTTCGTGCGGTGCTGCAGGTATTCTCTCACTTGCGATATTTACCGACTATACAAAAGAGAGAATTATGGTTTGGCTCAACCCCGAATCATACAAATTAACGGGTGGATGGCAAACTCTGCAGGGGCTTATGGCCATAGGATCCGGTGGCATTTTCGGTGTTGGGCTTGGAAAAAGCTTGATGAAGTGCTCATACGTTTCCGAACCGGCTAATGATATGATATTTGCAATACTGTGCGAAGAACTCGGTCTGATAGGAGCATTATCGGCTATTATTCTGTTTATTTTGTTGGTAATTAAAGGTATAAAAATTGCATTGAATGCAAATGATACATACTCAAGGCTTGTAGCAATAGGAATAAGCATAAAAATGGCAATACAGACCTTACTTAACATTGCTGTTGTAACAAACAGCATTCCCAATACCGGAATTTCGCTCCCCTTTTTCAGTTACGGCGGATCATCCTTGGTAATGGTATTTTTTGAGATGGGACTCTTGCTTGCAATATCACGAAATTCAAAAGTTGTAAAATGACAAGGAGCATACGTTATGAATATCATCATTTGCGGCGGAGGCACAGCAGGACATATTACACCTGGCATTTCCATAGCTGAAACAGTGATAAGCAAAGAGCCTGATTCAAGAATACTTTTCATAGGAAGAGATGGCGGAGATGAAAACAGTATTGTCCGGCGCCGCGGTTTAGAACTCAAAACAATCAGAATTCAGGGTATAGAACGCAAATTAACACTGAAAAACGTTAAAAGCGTCGTTTCTGCTTCAACTGCACTTATAAAAGCAAGAAAAATGATTAAAGACTTTTCTCCCGACGTTGTTATAGGAACGGGCGGATACGTATGCTGGCCAGTGCTTAAGGCTGCACAGCTTTTAAATATTCCCACCGTTATCCATGAGTCCAACGTTTACCCCGGATTATCTACAAGGCTACTGTATAACAAATGCGATCGCGTTTTTCTGAACTTTCCGGGTAGCGAAAAGGAATTTAAGCACAGGGATAACCTTATGACAGTTGGAAATCCGCTTTTAAACAATCTAATAACAGAAACAAGGCAGGGCGCACGAAAAAAACTCGGTATATCAAATAGCGAATTTCTGATTCTCTCCTTCGGTGGAAGCGGCGGATCTGAGATCATAAACAAAAACGTTATTTCGCTTATGAAAAATTATTGCGAAAAGGTCAAGAAGATCCGTCACGTGCACGCAACCGGAAAAAGATACTACACAAAAATAAAAACCGCATATCCGGAGCTTGCACAAGGACATAACGGTTGCATTATTTATCCTTTTATCGAGGATATTTCAACTTATCTGCGCGCGGCAGACATTGTTATCTGCAGGTGCGGTGCGATGACTCTATCCGAAATTGCGAGCGCAGGGGTTGTGTCTATTTTAATTCCTTCACCAAACGTTACAGACAATCATCAGTATAAAAACGGCAAACTGTTTGTTGACAAGGGAGCCGCCCTTATGATAGAAGAAACCGAACTTAACGAAAGAACACTGCTTGATGCTGTCAGATATCTTGAAAACAACGCGCTGCTTCGGCAAAAAATTAAAAACAACCTCAGCACGTTTGCATTTAATAACGCAAGAGAGACTATATACAACGAACTTAAAAAAATCATCAGGCAAAAATAATTCTGCCTTAATTTATTTCGTTTTTTGCAATCGAGCGATTATTTCTGCTTAGACTTATTTTGGCTTTTTTGTTGTTTTTTGTGAACAATAAAAAACAGGTCGAAAAACTCCTTGAAATTAACAAGTATAAATTATATAATATTTATATAATTTAATTTGAGGAGGACGATCTAATGGAATTTAATTTCGAACCCACTTATGACAGTGGTGTAAATATAAAAGTAATCGGCGTTGGAGGTGGCGGTAACAATGCGGTAAACCGCATGGTAGCGACCAACATAAAAGGTGTTGAGTTTGTTGCGGTAAATACCGATAACCAGGCTCTTGATACATCCTGTGCAACAAAGAAGCTCGTTATTGGCGATAAAATAACTCGAGGTAAGGGTGCGGGCTCCAACCCCGAGGTTGGTAAAAGGAGCGCAGAAGAATCAATCGAAGCGATAAGATCCGTGCTCAGCGGTGCTGACATGGTATTCATTACCGCAGGTATGGGCGGCGGTACAGGAACAGGTGCAGCTCCTGTTATTGCAAAGGCCGCTAAGGAAATGGATATACTCACCGTAGGCATTGTTACAAAGCCCTTTACCTTCGAGGGTGCAAGACGTAGCATGCAGGCTGAGGCGGGTATTGCAGAGCTCGCTAAGTACGTTGACTCACTTATCGTTATCCCCAATGAAAGACTCAAGCAGGTTGAGGATAGAAAGATCACACTTGCAAACGCATTTGAAATAGCTGACGACGTTCTCAGAAGAGGCGTAAACTCTGTTTCTAATCTTATAAACGTTCCCGGATTTGTAAACCTTGACTTTGCCGACGTAACAACGGTTATGAAGAATGCAGGCTATGCACATATGGGTGTAGGATCTGCAAAGGGAGAAGACAAGGCTCAGCTCGCTGCTATGGCTGCTATTTCATCCCCTCTTCTCGAAACGAGTATCGCAGGTGCTATGGGTGTGCTTGTAAGCATCACTGCATCCGAGGACATTCAGCTCGAGGAAATCGAGGCGGCATCACACATGATATACGAAGAAGCGCATCCCGACGCTAACATCATCTGGGGTGCTGCATTTGATCCCAACCTCGAAGACGAGATGAGAGTTACCATTATCGCAACCGGTTTTGACAACGTTAAGAGCAATCCTTACGCAGCCGTTAATTCTGTAAAAGTTGGCAAGGGCACGGTTTCCGAACAGACCATTGCAGAGGTGAGCGAGATAGCAAAAACCATCGAGCTTGAGGCACACGCACAGAAGGAAATCGAAGAGACAGAAACCGCTCCCACAACCTATCACGCGGTCGAACAGGAGAGCACCATCGTGAATAAAATTCCCGCAAGAGATCAGAGTGGAATTGAAAATTATGACGACCTCTTCAAGTGCATAAAAAAGATAAAGAGATAAAAAACTCAATACATAAAGAAGCCGCAGCATCAACTTTGATTCTGCGGCTCTTTTTTTTTCAAATCAGAAAATTACATTTTCCCGTTTTTCACTTTTCTCTCCATATACTGACTGAAATTCAGTGTTCCTAACATTTTAACGTTACATTATTGCGTTTTTGTCAACGTTTAGCTGTTTTTGTGTAGTTTTAATGTTGGAAGTTTTCAACACATTTTTTGAAAGGTTTAAGTTTTCCACATAGTTATCAACATAGGGGCAGGCTTAATCCACAGCTTTCAACAGTGCCAAAATGTTAAAACGGATTTGTGTAATTCGTGTTTTTTGCTCATATATTCCTATCTTTTGCCCCTCCAAAAGAATAAAGAGCGAAGCGATATGAAGGCACTTCCCTGCCTCGCAATCGCTTCGCTCTTCAATTTATTTTGTCATCTTTTCCTGCTTAACCTTGTGGTCGATTATGTGCCTTGAAGCAAGCTCTCTGTGTACGTCCTCGACGGTAATTCCCATCTGAGTCATAAGCACCATTACGTGATATGCAAGGTCTGCGATCTCATAAATGGTCTCCTTCTTATCATCCGCCTTGCCGGCAATTATAACCTCCGTGCACTCTTCTCCAACCTTCTTAAGAATCTTGTCCGTTCCCTTATCAAAGAGATAGGTTGTGTAGGATCCCTCGGGGCGATCCTTCTTTCTACCAACAAGAAGATCGTAAAGTCCTTCAAGAGTAAACTGTGAGAGTTCATCGCTCTGATAAAGCTTATTTGTAAAGCAGGAGTCTGTTCCAAGGTGGCAAGCAGGGCCATCCTTCTCAACAACTACAACAAGGGCATCCTTATCGCAGTCAGCCGTTATAGAAACAATGTGCTGGTAATTACCGCTTGTTTCTCCCTTAAGCCAAAGCTCGTTTCTTGAGCGACTGTAAAAACAGGTCATTCCCTTCTCTATCGATATCTTCAGGCTCTGCTCATTCATATAAGCAACAGTCAGAACCTCCTTGGTTATCGAGTCAACTACAACAGCAGGGATCAATCCCTTCTCATCGAATTTCAGTTCACTTATGTTAATCATATCAACTCTCCGTAACGAAATTATATTCTCGCAGGAATATTGTTTTCGTTTAGCTTTTTCTTTAAATCCTTAATTTCAATTTCTCCAAAATGGAATACCGACGCCGCAAGGCCGGCATCGATCTCGGGTATTTCCCGGAACAGATGCACAAAGTCATCAACCGAGCCTGCACCTCCTGATGCAATTACAGGAACGTTAACAGCTTCGCAAACAAGTGTGAGAAGTTCGAGGTCGAATCCTCCCTTGACACCGTCTGTGTCGATAGAGTTTACGACAACCTCACCTGCACCGAGTTCAACACACTTCTTTATCCACGCGATTGCTTCCATACCGGTGTTCTCTCTTCCGCCCTTTGAAAAAACGGTAAACACACCGTCAACGCGTTTAACGTCAACCGAAAGCACAACGCACTGATCTCCGTAGCGCTGGGCCGCCTCTCGTATAAGTTCGGGGTTCTTTATCGCACCGGAATTAACACTGACCTTATCTGCCCCGCACTTAAGCACTCTGTCAAAGTCATCAAGTGTGTTTATTCCACCGCCTACTGTAAGCGGTATAAAAATGTTTTTTGCAACCTCGGTAAGTATCTCAGTGAAGAGTGCCCTGCCCTCGCTTGATGCGGTTATATCGTAAAAAACCAGCTCATCTGCACCGGAATCAGAATAGAACTTGGCAAGCTTCACAGGAGAAGAAACGTCTGCAAGGCCAAGGAAATTAACCCCTTTAACAACGCGCCCGTCCTTAACATCGAGGCACGGTATAATTCTTTTAGTAATCATTTTGCAACCTCAATAGCATCCTTAAGATTGATTGCACCGGTGTAGTATGCCTTTCCGATTATAGCGCCGTACATTCCCATTTCCGAGAGTGCCTCAACGTCAGCCATAGAGCTAACTCCACCGGATGCCACAATATCAACCGAATACTTTTCGGACAGTTTGCGGTAAAGCTCAAGATTTGTGCCCTTCATAGCGCCGTCTTTGGATATGTCGGTACAAATAACCGTCTTTACACCTACAGACTGCATCTTCTCAAAAAATGCCTCCGCGGTATATTCGGATTTCTCGATCCATCCCTTAATGGCAACGAATCCGTCTTTTATATCAGCACCAACAGCAATTCTGTCACCGTACTTCTCAATAGCAGAACGCAAAAATGCTTCATCTACAACTGCCGCAGTTCCAAGTATAGCGCGAAAAACTCCGCTATCAAAATACTTATCAAGCGTTTGCATATTTCTGATACCGCCACCGATCTCAACCTTAAGAGAGGTGTTCTTCGCGATACTTGAAACAACTTCAATATTAGGAGTTGTTCCGTCCTTCGCACCTTCAAGGTCAACAACGTGGATATATTCAGCGCCGCATCTTTCAAAATCCTGCGCTATCTCTAATGGATTATCAGAATACACAGTCATCTGCGCGTAATCGCCCTTATAAAGTCTTACGGCTTTTTTATTATACAAATCAATAGCCGGAAAAAGTTTCATTACTTTCCCTCCCACTCACAGAACGCGCGAAGAAGGCTCAATCCAACGTTTCCGCTCTTCTCAGGGTGAAACTGAGCGCCGTAAACATTCTTATATACAACCGAAGCAGTAATCTTCTCTCCGTATTCTGTATAGGTTAAAAGACTGTCCTCGCATCCGTCAGCAAAATATGAGTGAACAAAATATACGTACTCACCGTTCGGAGTATATTTGAGAAGTTCATGCTCCCTGTTGTGATAGATCTGATTCCAGCCGATATGAGGTATTTTGAGTTCAGCTGCAACTCGGTCCTTTATCGGAATAATGCTACCCTTGATAAGTCCGAGTCCTGTATGCTCTCCGTATTCATAGCTCTTCTCAAAAAGAAGCTGCATACCGAGGCAGATTCCCATTATAGGCTTTCCTTTGCCTGCCTCTTCGATCACAACCTGATCAAGACCTGTGTCCCTAAGCTTTGCAATTGCATCAGCAAAAGCACCAACACCGGGCAATATTATGCGTTCAGCTCCCGCTATAACGTCTTTATCCGACGTTACAACAACCTCTTGGCCTATTGCCAGAAGTGATGAGGAAAGCGAAAACAGATTTCCTACACCGTAATCAATTATAGCAATCATCAAATAGTACCCTTTGTTGACGGAATTTCTTCCTTAAATCTATCATCTATTCTAACGGCATCGGAAAGCACTCTTCCAAGCGCTTTAAACGTGCCCTCGATTATGTGGTGTGAATTTGTGCCTGCAAGCTGTCTTATGTGAAGGGTAAGCTTCGCCTCGCGCACAAATGCCTTCATAAACTCCTCGCAAAGCTCGGTATCAAAATCTCCAACCTTATCCGAAGGAATGTCAAGCGCGTATCCAAGGTGATCCCTGCCGCTTATGTCCACCGCAATGAGAATAAGAGCCTCATCCATAGGAATAACTCTGTCTGCATAACGGCATATTCCTTTTTTATCCCCGAGGCACTGTGCAAATGCCTGACCAAGACAGATAGCAACGTCCTCGGTAGTGTGGTGATAGTCAACCTCAACATCCCCAACACAGCTTACGTAAAGATCAAAATGCGCATGCTTTGCAAAAAGCGTAAGCATATGGTCAAGGAAGCCCGCGCCTGTTTTAACGTTACAAACACCAGTTCCGTCGATATTCAATTTAAGACTAATATCTGTCTCGTTGGTCTTTCGCTTAACCTCATATGATCTCATTTTATTTCTCCTTCAAGATGTCTTCGATCTCGGAAACGAGCCTTTCCATTTCTTTTCTCGTTCCAATGGTGATGCGGCAGTATTCCTTTATTCTCTCGCCGTTAAAGTGGCGAACAAGAACACCGCGATCCTTTAATTTTTTGTAAAGCTCTTCACCGCTAACCGCACTCGATTTTGCAAAGACAAAGTTCGCCTTTGAATCGGTTAACTCAAAGCCTAATGACAAGAGCTTATTCTTTGTCCATTCCCTGTTCTCGATAATGGTTTTACAGTTATCCATAAAATACAGGTTATCAGCTATAGCCGCAACGCCTGCCGCCATAGTCATTCTGTTTACGTTATACGGATTCGTTGAATACCTTATCGTGTTCAGATCCCTGATAAGCTCGGCTGAGCCAATGCCAAAACCAAGTCTTCCGCCGGCAAGAGAGCGCGATTTTGAGAATGTACCTGTAACAAGAAGATTATCATACTTCTCTATTAAGGAAACGGCACTTTCCGCACCAAAATCAACGTATGCCTCGTCTATAACAACAACGTTTAGAGGATTTGACTTAACGATTTTCTCAATGTCAGAGAGAGTTAATGCAATTCCTGTGGGTGCATTGGGGTTGGCGATGATAATATTTTTATTTATACCGCAATAGTCTTCCGGGTCAACGGTAAAATCAGACTTCAAAGGAATTTCCTCGTACGGAATGCCGTTAAGACAGGCAAAAACCTTATAAAAACCGTATGTAATATCCGGAAAAACAATTGGGTGGCTCGCATCAGAAAAAGCCATAAATGCAAAATTTATTACCTCATCCGATCCGTTGGTCATAATAACCTGGTTCTCACTCACACCGCAAAGAGATGCAAATGCGCTAACAAGGTTTGTGCATTCAGGATCAGAATAAAGCTGCAAGCTTCCAGCCGCATCGCATACGGCGGATATAACCGACTGCGGCGGCGGAAACGGCGACTCATTAGTGTTAAGCTTTACGTATTTCATATCTTTAGGCTGCTCACCGGGAGTATATGCCTTAAGATCCATATACTTATCGCTAAAAAACTTACTCATTTTCTTCCTCAAATCTTATGGTAACGCTCTTCGCGTGTGCATCAAGGCCTTCCTTTTTAGCAAGATAAGCAACCTTTTGTGCAACTTCAGAAAGCGCGTCCTCTGTATAATAAGTAAACTGAGTTTTCTTTACAAAGTCATCAACTCCAAGAGCTGATGAGAACCTTGCTGTGCCACTTGTAGGCAAGGTATGGTTAGGGCCTGCAAAATAATCGCCCATTGCCTCAGGACAATATCTGCCCATAAACACAGAACCTGCGTGGCGAACCTTATCAAGATAATCAAAGGGATTATCTACGCAAAGTTCAAGATGCTCCGGGGCGATCTCATTGGCAATGTCAATAGCAAGCATAAGATCACCTTCAGCAACGATGATCTTACCGTTATTATCTATAGACGACCTTGCAATATCAGCGCGAGAAAGCATAGGGATCTGTTTTTCAAGCTCAAAGCTTACCTTTTCGGCGAGCTCCATACTATCGGTTACAAGAACGGCGCTTGCCATTCTGTCATGCTCTGCCTGCGAAAGCAGATCTGCGGCAACAAATGCAGGATCTGCATTCTTATCAGCAACTACAAGTATCTCCGAGGGGCCCGCTATCATATCTATCGATACCATACCGAAAACCTGCTTCTTTGCCTCAGCAACAAAAGCATTTCCGGGGCCAACGATCTTGTCCACTTTAGGAACAGATTCTGTTCCGTATGCCAAAGCTGCGATAGCCTGAGCGCCACCAACCTTAAAAATTCTATCCACTCCGGCAATTTTTGCCGCTGTAAGTATAACGGGGTTAACCTTTCCGTCTTTAGATGGAGGTGTTACCATGGTTATCTCCTTGCATCCTGCAATCTTAGCAGGAATGGAGTCCATCAAAACGGTGGAAGGATAGGCAGCTGTACCGCCGGGAACGTAAAGGCCAACCTTTTCAATAGGTGTGATCTTCTGCCCAATTACAACACCATTCTCTTTCTCAATGGAAAAGCCGGATCTAACCTGCTTTTGATGAAACTGGCGGATATTCTCTGCAGCTTCTTCAATTATAGAAATAAATTCACTGTCAACCGACGAGTATGCTTCCTCGATCTCCTCAGCTGTAACCTCAAGAGACGAAAGTCTTACCTTGTCAAATCTCTCGGTATAATCAATAAGCGCCGCATCTCCGTTATTTGCAACGTTTGAAATAATACCACTAACTATTTCTTCTACGTTAGATGCTATATTGTCACGTGCAAATATCTCTTCGTTCGCGACCTCGCCGTATCTATAGATTTTAATCATTTTCACTTAAGCGTGAAGCTATTCCCTTCACGATTTCCTCAATTTCCTGCGTTTTAAATTTAAAGCTTGACTTGTTCGCAATCAATCTCGCGCTGATAGGCACAATAGTTTCGTAAACATCAAGGTCATTATCCCTAAGTGTTGCGCCTGTTTCAACAATATCGACGATAACGTCGGATAATTCAAGGATAGGAGCCAATTCTATTGAACCGTTAAGCTTGATTATATCAATCTCGCGACAAATAGAGGAATAATATCCTCTTGCTATGTTCGGGAACTTAGTTGCAACCTTCAAGGTCTTTTCCGTATCGTCAAAAAATCCTTTTTTTGCGGCAACTGCCATTCTGCACTTACCGAGCTTCAGATCAAGAAGCTCATAAACATCGGGAGAATATTCAAGTATGATATCCTTGCCTGCAACACCGATGTCGGCCGCTCCCCTCTCAACGTAAATCGAAACGTCAGAAGGCTTGACCCAGAAAAATCTTATACCCACCTCTTCATTTTCGAATATAAGCTTTCTGTTATTTTCCTTTATAGAGGGACATTCATAACCTGCCGCCTCGAACATTGCATACACCTTTTCTCCAAGCCTGCCTTTAGGAAGAGCTACGTTAATCATTTGCCGATTCCTCCGAAAGTTTTATTACCTCGCGGCAGCGAATTCCCTGGGGAATAACCTTCGCAGCAAGCACACTTTTACCGTCTCCAATAATTTTCTCTTTGCAAGAAATAACGGTTTCTGCCTCGGTATTAGTTTCATAAATTAATATTACATCGACCTCATATTCTTTTGCTTGCCTGTTGAGTTCCTCGAGGATATCTGTGTAAAAAGCAAAGCCTATGGCATTACTCTTTCTTCCCATCCTTCTCATCAATGGTGCATATTCACCACCGGAAAGCACATCCTCTGCTATGCCGTTGAGAAAGCCCTTGAAGACAATTCCATCATAATAACGCATATCATTAACAACAGAAAAATCTATTCTTATTCTATCTTTGAACTCTGTTTTTGAAAGCAGATCGCAAAGCGTTTTTAGTTCGGAAAGAGCAACACTTCCCTTTACGCCACACAACTTATCAAGCGAACTGATTACGCATTCAGGTGTGCCGTAGGTGTTGATGAGAGCAGAAATGTGCTCCTGCTTTTCTTTGCTTATTCCATTCTTCTCGCAAAGCTTGATAGCTTCGTGAATATTTTTTTCCGATATAAGCTTTGTGATCTCTCTTTTCAAAACCTTATTATCGGTTATCTCGTCCAGAATAGCACTGTGAATACCAAGATGAGAAATATCAAGCACGAAATCCTGTGATATCTTGGCCAAGCTCTTTGCCGCAAGGAATACAACCTCATAAACGTCGGTTATATCAATATCGCCGATGCACTCTATACCGGTTTGCATAATTTCCTTAAACTGATGAGTTTTAGGTGAAACACGGTAAACGTTTTCATTGTAGAAAACTTTGCGCTTGATACCAATGCCGTCTACTGTATTTTTTATAATTGACAAAGTAACGTCAGGCTTCATTGCAAGAAGCTTGCCGTTAGTGTCGTTAAACGTTATAACACTGTCCCCAACAAGAAAGTCCTTATTTCTGACGTAAAGGTCATACTCCTCAAACTTACTCATCTTGAAGGGCGAATATCCATAGCTCTTATAAAGAGCACGAAGAGCGAAAACAGCCTTCTCATCATTTTTCAATATATTTTCGTTAAGCAAGGCGAAGCCTCCTCTCGAATTATTTTAATCAAATCTTTGCTATTACCTCAACCTCAACGAGCGCGCCCTTAGGAAGATCCTTAACAGCAACGCAGCTACGCGCAGGCCTCTCGGTAAAATATTTAGCATAAACTGCATTGAATTCTGCAAAATCAGCTATATTCGCAAGAAAACAGGTGGTTTTGATAGCCTTCTCAAAAGAAGAACCTGCCGCCGAGAGAACCTCGCTGAGATTTTTCATAACCTGCTCTGTCTGTGCAGTAATGCCAACGGCATCAATATTTCCTGTTGCCGGATCGATCGGAATCTGTCCTGAAGTGAACAACATATCTCCAACTGCAATCGCCTGGGAATAAGGACCTATTGCCGCGGGTGCTTTATCTGTAGAAATCTTTTTCATCTCATTTACCTCACAAAAGTTTAAATCCGGCTTCCTTAAGTGCCTTGTGGATCTGCGCTATATGATCATAGTTTCTTGTTTCAAGTATGATTCTCAAGAAGCAACCGTTAACGTCAGATCCCTCGTTTGCTCTCTCATGATGAACAGATGTAACGTTTCCGCCAAGATCTGCAATAATACGGGAAACATCCTTAAGCTGACCGGGCTTGTCCATAAGCTCGATAAGAAGCTGAGTGCTTCTGCCGGACATAAGCAAGCCTCTTTTGATCACTCTTGAAAGAATGGTAACGTCTATGTTACCGCCGGAAAGAACCGCAACTGCCTTTTTGCCGTTAAGATCGATTTTTCCAAACATCGCAGCCGCAACAGCAACTGCACCTGCACCCTCGGTAACCAGCTTGTGCTGCTCCATAAGAGTGAGTATAGCCGCTGAAATCTCATCATCACTTACAGTAACGATCTCATCAACGTATTTAGAAACGATATCGTAAGTATTTTCGCCGGGTGTCTTAACAGCAATACCGTCAGCGATCGTGGAGACACGTTCAAGTGTTTCAATAGAGCCGTTCTTCACAGAGTTATACATTGAAGGCGCTCCGGCTGCCTGAACACCGTAAACCTTAACCGAAGGATTTACAGTTTTAATTGTAAATGCAATACCGGATATAAGTCCGCCACCACCGATAGGAACTATAACGGCATCAAGGTCGGGAAGCTGTTCAACAAGCTCAAGTCCGATAGTTCCCTGGCCTGCTATAACGTCCTCGTCATTAAAGGGATGTATAAAGGTATATCCCTCGGTATCCCTGAGATCTATCGCCTTTTTATATGCATCATCATACACTCCGGGAACAAGGCAAACTTCCGCACCGTAGCTCTTTGTTGCCTCTATTTTAGATATAGGCGCTCCGTCAGGAAGGCAGATAACAGACTTTATTCCGCTTTTTGCAGCAGCGAGTGCCACCCCCTGCGCGTGATTTCCGGCAGAGCAAGCAACAACACCCTTGCTTCTTTCCTCGGCGGAAAGCCTGGACATCTTGTAATACGAACCTCTGATTTTGAAAGAACCCGTTATCTGAAGATTCTCGGTCTTAAGATACAATTCTGTTCCGGGTTTGAGTTTGGGCGCGTAGATCACGTCCGTATTTTTCACCACGTCCTTAAGAACTTTTCTGGCGCGGTATACATTATCAAGTGTAAGCATTTTTCCCTCTTTATCACATCAAACTGTCAATAAACTGTTCTGCACATCTTGCCGAACGGTTTCCTTTGCGGAGCGCAAAGGCCTCTGCCTTCACGTCAAGCTCTGTGATACTCATATTTATATTATTTCTTCTTGCAAGCTCGTGAACTATATCAAGGTAAAGCGCCTTATTAGGCTTGGAGAACAGAACTACAAGTCCAAATCTCTCAGAAAGCGAGATCGATTCCTGCAAGGTGTCGTTCACGTGAACCTCGTTGCCTTCTCTGTCTGAGAAAGTTTCCTTAATTATATGGCGCCTGTTGGAAGTTGCATATATTACAGCATTATCAGCCTTTGCAGATGCACTTCCTTCGAGAGCCGCTTTAAGCATACTGAAGTTATCATCGCTCTTATTGAACGCAAGGTCATCTATGAAAATAATAAACTTCAACGGGTTATCACTGATCATACCCATAACGTAAGGAAGGTGGCAAAGCTGATCCTTCCTGAGCTCTATAAGCCTTACACCTCTGTCAAAGAAGTGGTTAGCTACAGCCTTAACAGTTGAGGATTTACCTGTTCCGGCATCACCGCAAAGAAGGGTGTTTGCTGCAGGTCTGCCCTCAATAAATGCAACCGTGTTGGCAACTACCTGAGCTCTCTCATTTTCATATCCAACAAATTTATCAACTGACGTCTTATCCGAGCTTATTATAGGCTCAATGATCTTATCATCAGAAAGTCTGAACATATGATACGAAGAGAAAATACCGTATCCGTAGGTCTTAACGTTATCAACTCTCTTTTCGTATTCACTTTCAAAATCGATAAGAACTGTTTTGTACGGTGATACAAAATCAACACCCATGTCATCAGAGAATACGTCTGATGTTATAAGCGAAAAGTCCTTAAAGGTATTAAGTTCAGCCTTAAGGGCCGCCCTTACTTCGTCAGATACACTTTCACCGTGTGCTCTCGCCTTAATATAAACGTTCTCATCCTCACACACAAGCCTGAAAACGAGTTCTGAAAAGGATGAATTATTGCTGTATATTTCAGAAACAAACGAAGCATATGCCCTTATTTTCTCATCCGTCGAGTTGCTCTTAGAGTAAGCAATAAAATGCTTAAAAAGAGGCTTATCCAGAACGTTTTTAAACACACTGGACATACAAAGACGGAGATAAATCTGTCTGATATTTGTCATTTCAAATTCTCTCTATAATCTTTTCTGTTATTTCTTTTGTTGTAAGTGCATCCTTACCGTGTGCAAGGTCGGCAGTTCTGTAACCCGACTCAAGCACCTCGTCTACCGCCTTTACGATCGCATCGCTTTCTTTCGAAAGTCCGAATGAGTAAAGAAGCATCATCGCAGCCGAAAGAATAGTTGCGATGGGATTTGCCTTATTCTGTCCTGCAATATCGGGAGCTGATCCGTGGATAGGCTCGTAGAGTCCTCTCTTCGTATCATTGGTGGAAGCGGAAGGAAGCATTCCGATAGAACCGGTTATCTGCGAAGCCTCGTCCGAAAGAATATCACCGAACATATTAGACGTAACAATAACGTCAAACTG
>JAZLCY010000001.1:0-16018 GCA_045614485.1 Eubacteriales bacterium | reverse complement strand
ACATTCGCGGGCTCCCTCAGTCACCTTCGGTGCCAGCCTTCGGCCCAGGTCGCAAGCATAGCTTGCTTCCCGCTTTGGCTAAAAATATGCCACAGGCATATTTTCTTAACGCGTCGCGCCCACCCGGAGGGAGCCTTTATTAGCCAAGTGCCCCGACATTCTCTTTTTGTTATATTGTCATGATCTTTTCGATCTTTGCGCCATCAAGAAGGCCCTTTGCTCCAACCACGCAAACGGCGGCGGACTCAACGCACTTCTCTATCACGCCTGCAATATACAAAAGCTCGTCCTTATCCGTCGCGAGCATAGATTCACGCAGAGCACACTCGTCCTCGTAACTGATGCCGCGCAGATATCTTTGCGTTGCACCGAGGCCGCGCATTCGAGGGGTCTTTATCGGGTTTGCATCACCGATAGCACCGATAACGTACTTTGTTATATCAGCGCCGCTGTTAGCAAATTCGCGCAGGAAGCCTGCCACCTCGCGCATTACCTCAAGGGATGCCGCGGGATTGGGATCGCGGTAGGAATAGAAACCGAGCGTTCCGCTGATGCCCGCGCTCATACCTGCGCCGTAAGCACCGCCCTTTACCCTGATCCTTGTCCAAAGATATTCATATCCGATAAGAACGCGCGCAACGTCAAACGATCCCTTTGGCGCACTGCCGACAAGGTACATATTGTACGCCACGGTTGCAAAGCCTATATCTGCAGGGATAACGATGCCCTCGCGAGATACGGGAAGAGTTGAAATATTGCACACGGGCGCACACCTATCTCCCGATCCGACTGCCGAAATGAGCTTTTCCTCAAGCCCATTCGCACCGCAGGAGGTTATACTAACGGTGAGTCTTTCGCGCACAGCATATTTTGATACAAGAGATATAAGCGCACGTCTTATCTCTTCTTTTCTGTTTTCAAAATCCGAGTCAAGCTCCTTGAAGAAGAGATAAGCCTCGTATCCGTTATAATATTCCCTTGCCGCCGCCTCAATGCCCGATGCCGCCGCGGCACGCGCCAAGCCTATCTGATGGCCGGTGGAAGAAAAGCTCTCCTCGGTGGAGATAACCGTTTGGCGAATGATGTTCTTTATCGCGGTGAAATCATCAAACCTTGTGTGGCAAAGGATCTCGTTTATTATCGGAGCAAGCTCGCCCTCGTTTATTTCAAGCACGCTTGCCGACGCGGTGAAATACATCTTAGGCTCGGTATTATCGCCGCATCTTTTGGTAAGGGCAACAAACTTGGTGTCAAATCCGCCAAGCTTGGATTTCACAAGCCTTTGAATTTCGGTTGCCGAATGCATATCTGTTTCAAGATTTCCGAGAAGGAAGTTGAGAAGAGCCACGTATGATAGCTCATCCTTTGTGATATCGGTTATATCAAACCACATTTCAGCATAGGTTATGCCGTTTGTTCCGATCGGGTGGCGGATAAGTTCAATGCCTTGACACTCACCTATCTCGGTGGGTGTTCTTGCCGGCTTTTTCTCAATATCCTCAAGCGTCAGGGTGGGTATGGTGGCAAGTGCCTCATCGCTCTCGGCCCTGTTCTGCCACTCTGTGAGCGCCTCTATATCCCCCTCTATATTCTCCCTCTCGGCATCTGTCATCTGATTTGCAAGTGCCTCAAGCTGAGTCCTCCTTGCCTCTCTTTTCTTTTCGCCAAGAGTTGTTGAGGGGTGTAAAACGAGCTTAGCCGTTTTCTTGTTATTTATAATAAGCTGTTCAAGAAGCCTGTCAAAATATCCGGTTTCTACCCCTGATCTGAGGTTCTTAAGCGCCTCGTTGAATCTGAGGTTCTGCACCGCGTCATCCGAATAAAGCAGGGATTCAAGCGACGTCATAGCATAGGCAACGCCTATCGGAAGCGAGCCGAAATCGCGCTCTCTTATACGGAACTCGGAGAAGTTGAGATTTGCATAAAGCTCCTCCTTATCCATACCGCCGGATGCCAAAAGCTCGCCAAGGCTATCATAAAAGAGCTTATAAAGCTCCTCTTCGCACCCATCCTTTATATTAATAAAATCGAACGTAACGCTGGGCTCGTAAATGCCGTCGTGCACCGAGGCGATCATATCCTCGCAAAGCCCGGAGGCAATTATCTGCTTTTTGATCACCGACTCGTTGGTTGAGAAAAGGGTGGTGTTGATGATGCTCATCGCTATCATCTTCTCAAGCTCGGAAAAATCGCCTATGATCGTTCCCACCGACATACGCGTTCTGTCGGTTACCCCCTCGCTCTCGCTGACCTCGTATTCCGCCTCGCAGGATCGGGGCTCGCTTATATTTGCGCGGGCTATCTTCATCTCTCTTGCTACACCCGAATACTCGTACCCACAAAGATAGGAGTCGATAAGGGCAAGCGTTTTATCAAGATCCACCGCACCGTCAAGAAAGATCTCGGCATTCGAGGGGTGGTAATAGGTTTCGTGCGCCTTCTTGAAAGCATCAAAGTCAAGCTTAACGATCTCGTCGGGGTCGCCACCCGAATCGTATGCATAGGGCGTGCCGGCATAGAGCATATCGTTCATGTATCTGTCTATAACCGAGTCTACCGAGGCATAATCGCCGCGCATCTCGTTATAAACAACGCCGTTGTATTCAAGCTCACCGCCCTCACCTATCTCGTAGTGCCAGCCCTCCTGTAAAAAGGCATTCTTATTCTTCACCGCGAGGGGCGAGAACACCGCATCAAGATATATCGAAACAAGGTTCAAAAAGTCCTTTTCATTCCTGCTGGCAACAGGATACATCGTTTTATCCTGGAAGGTCATAGCATTGAGAAAGGTGTTGAGCGAGCCTTTAAGCAGCTCAACAAAGGGATCTTTCAAAGGATACTTTTCCGATCCGCAAAGAACAGAATGCTCTAAGATATGGAAAACGCCCGTGCTGTCGGTGGGCAGGGTCTTAAAGGATATGGAAAAGGTCTTATTATCGTCGTCCCTGTCAAAAAACACAAGGCGAGCGCGGTTTTTATCATATTCAAGAGTGTAAACGTTACAGCCAATCTCCATAAGATGCTCCACGCCCTTAACGGTAAATCCGTGCAATTTGTCATTTAATTTCATTCTTTCCCTCCAGGCACTCGGTTGTAAATTCACGCACTGCAAGAACGTATCTTTCGGTGTCTGCAATATAGCTGAGGCCGTGGAATTTCGCACGGAACACCTCAAATTTTATATCAGGATTCGCCTTAGCGATCCTCTCGCCCATATAAAAGGGCACAAAGTCGTCCTCATCTCCGTGGATGATCATGATCGGAACGGTGGCTTTTTTCACCGCCTCCTCAGCGCTTACCTCACCGAGCTTAAAGCCGGAAAGCCTTGCCGCCGTGTATATCAGCGGCTTTACGATAAAGGGGCGAAGCAGAGGATTTAAGGTTGTGGCAACCTTGATGATGATCTCATCAGGGCGGGAATAGGGGCAATCCGCAACTATGCCGCAAACGTTCTTCGGCAGATCCTCGCCCGATGCCATAAGCACCGTTGCACCGCCCATGGAAACTCCGAAAAGAATTATCTTTGTGTCAGCGCCGAATCTTTCTCTTACGTATTCGATCCAGCAAAGAAGGTCAAACCTCTCCTTTATTCCGTAGGTAACCGTTTTTCCCTCACTGCCGTTGTGCGCCCTCTGATCTATAAAGAGCTGGTTTCTGCCGCATTCGCGGCCGATAAGCGCTATTCCGGAGAAATCGCGCACTCCCACGCTGTGAAATCCGTGGCAATATATCTCAACCGGCGCGCCGTCGCTGTTATGGTAATAGCAAGCGCCGAGCTTCAGTCCGTCGCGCGAGGAGGTGTACACCCTCTCGTAAGGAATGGCAAGTATATTTGTAACAAGCTCGCGGCATCTCGGTGCGTCGGGCACGTCTGAATTCTCGCCAAGGCGCAGGTAAGGATCTCCCTTGCCGCCAAAACGGAAGGCAGTTATATAAGCATATAAAACACCGCCGAAAAACACCGCGGCACAAAGCAATATCACCCCGCCCAAAACGGAAAGTGCTATTATCAACTCAGGTGGCATCACGTACTCCAAAAAAATTTTTACTACGTAAAAGTATATCACAAAAGCGCCCTTTAAGTCAAGGGCGCGCACAGGCTTTTGAAGGTTTTGTTTTGCACAGCCAAAAGCCTTTAAAAAAGCAAAACGGCATTCAGAAAGAATGCCGTTTTATTTTATTATTCATCTTCATCCTCGTTGTCTTTTTCCCATTCCAATTTGCTATGGCAGTGGGGGCATTCCTCCACACCGCACGGAATCGTTATTTTACAGTAAGGACACTGGCTTGCATATCCTGCATCTATCGCCATACGATCTCTTACCTCAACCATCTGCGCAACAGTGTTTATCTTAGGCAATGCCAAAACGTAAAAATATCCTACGAATCCAAGCCAGAAGCACATCGCAAAGCTATGCACCTCGCGCCCATATCCCTTAAGGCGAGCGATACTCTCAAATCTTTTGGCAACAACGTATTTGATGATCAAGCATATCACAACCGAAACCACCCAGCCAACGATCACAAAACCAAGATTTCCATTGTCGCCATTTATGTCTGACAAAAACATATTTCCCCTCCAACTAAAATGCAGTTTTATTTGCTGTTTGATCCCATTATACACTCTTTTGTCCGCCAAAGCAATACTTATTCGGTAAAACCGGGCAAAAAAAATCACGGCAAAGCCGTGGATATCATCCGCATAAAAGCGAAAGTTTTCGCTTTTTGCGAGCATATCATCAGACCTGCGGTCTGGATATCATCAATCCCACAAGGAATTCCATATCATCAACACGAAGTGTTGTATATACGCTCGCAGGCTCGCTATTCCGTCGCTTCGCTCCTTACATCAAGCCTGCAGCTTGGATAAAATCTCGTCCTCTTGACGAGATTTAGCGCCACTCCGCACCGGTCGCATAGTCGCACTGTGTCGCTCGGTACACTCGCTTCGGGTGCTCCTTGCTTTGCGGTGAAAAGCGTTGCCAAAACGATACTTAATCGTTTTAGCTTAGCTTTCAGATTTGAACTCCGCCTAAGGCGGAACGGTTCAAATCTATGAGTGAGCGCCGACAAAGGAAAGAAAAAAGCACTCCCGTTGGAGTGCTTTGCGCCACCCGGGTATTCGCAAGGCGAAGATTCTTTTCACCTTGCCGCTTACAAGCGAGCTTGACGCGGTCTGCGGCGAGAATGTGAACCGGATTCCTCGCGCAGTCGCTCGGAAGCCCGGTTCAAATCTATGAGTGAGCGCCGACAAAGGAAAGAAAAAAGCACTCCCGTCGGAGTGCTTTTTTCTTTGGAGGCGCCACCCGGATTTGAACCGGGGGATAGAGGTTTTGCAGACCTGTGCCTTACCGCTTGGCCATGGCGCCGAATTGATGCTATATTATTATAGCAGAGTGATTGCGGTTTGTCAAGGGGGATTTTGTCTTTTATTTATTTTATTTAGTATAAGGTTTATTTATGCCGAGATCAAGCCTGTTTTTGCGAGGTGTTGCGCGCTCGCGCCCCTTGACACGCGCATATGCGTGTGATAGAATAAGGATAAGAAGCATTATAAAATTTTAAATCAAAGGAGAACAATGATGAAAAAGTTTCTTAAATCCCTACTCATTCTTACCGTTGTGGCATGCATGCTTGCTTCCTGCGGTGCAATCGCAGGAGAAAAAGAAGATGAAAACAACGGCGCTAAAACCACCGTTAGCCCTGACGAGTGGGTAGCCGCTTTTGACGTTTCCAAGCTTGATAACTACACCTTCACCTTCAAGGAGGATACAGAAGTACTTTACGAGGGCAAGATCGAGCGCTACGGTATGTACGGCTCCACCGTGGTAAAGAACGGCCAGACAACACACACCTTTAATGAATATCATAACGACGAAACGTGGACTGACTCCTGGGAAGACGACAAGCCCGAGAACTTCTATGATTTTGATTTTGAGATCCTGGGTGACGTTCTTGACAAAATGGAAGACCACGAAAAGTACGGATACGCACTCTTCACCTATTCCGAGAGCGCAAAGGGATACCATGCTACTATGGACATCTACGATGGCGCTGACTTTCTCGGCGACGTTTACATTTACTTCAAGGATGGAAAGCTCACCAAGATCACAATTCATGCAGAATCAGATAATATTGCAGAAACAGAGATAGGCAAGGTTGATTGCGTTTACACCTTTACTTATCAATAAAATAAAAGCTGATTTCGGCGGCCTGCACTGTTGCGGGTCGCCGTTTTTTTGCCCAGATGACAAGCGGCGCCCCTTTTCCTATTGACATTGGTAAAAAAATGCATTAAAATATTGGTACAAGCCTATCACAATGTTATTTCACAACTCAAATGGAGGCCGATATGAAAAACCGCATTAAAAAGATACTTTGCATAACCTTGGCTGTGATCTTTTGCCTTGGTGCGCTTGCGTCCTGTGGCAAGAATGAAGCCAAGTTCGAATATGAAGCAGAGGTGCTGGCGGAAGAATACTTTTATCTCGGCTACGAATATCTGATCAAAGACGGCAGAGACATTGAAGGCACAGAAGTATACGAAGGAAGCAACACCTACTTTAGCAACATAGACTGCTCCGTTTTGATATTCTCCGAAGATGGAGAAGAGATGGGATTCTTTTTCTACTGCGATGGCATTGACTCGGCTAAGAAAAACGAAACAAACCTCAGAGATTTTCTTTTAAACGCACCCGATTCCGACATATTCGACATTGTTAGACGCGCAAGCAACGTTGTTTACATCGGAACGTTACAGATCTGGGATCATATCAAGGACACTGTTTCCACAAGCGACACAGCTACTAAAACCTGGAATATAAAGATTGCGCTCGCCGGCATAGACGTTGATCTTGTACGCACCATTGTAGCTATATTGGCGGTAGTTGCCATTATTCTTGGTGCTATGTTCCACAATGCCGTTACCTTTATCCTTGTTATCACTGTTATTGTACACTCTATCAAGTTAAGAAGAAGCAAGAAGAAGATCAAGAAGCTTATCGCGGCATACGGAGCCCTTGCACAGAATGTGGCGAACAACAAGAAAAACACACCGGATGAATAATACACTGTTATAAGAACGTTTTAAATTTAATCTGCTTGGAGAATATTATGAATAAGACATTAAAGAAAATCATTGCCCTTACCCTTTGCATCATTATGTGCCTTGGCGTGCTTACCTCTTGTGGCTCCGAGCCTTTCAGAAAGGCAAAGAAAAACGCTTCTGTAATGGAGGATAAGCTCGAGGATGCCGGATATACAGCCGTTACCTATAGTGGCTCATTAGATAATTCCTTCGGAGGAAAGCTGGAAGGTGTTGAGCGCAGCATTTTCGTATCAAAATCGGACAATCCCGATTCCTACGGTGTATTTATGTACTGCGACACCCGCTGGAATGCAAGCACCAACCACAACGACTGCATGGATATGGTTAACGACGATCCCAATAATTACGGAGATTACATAGTAAGAAGAAACGGCAAGATGGTTTTCATGGGCTCTGAGGACGTGTGGGCAGCCGCAACCGAGGGCCGCATTCGCGATATCATTGTTGGCGTAATTGTTGCCATTGTTATCATCTCCATTCCGATCGTGTGCATCATCGCCCTCATTATCACGATCGCAATAATTCGCGCAAGTATCAAGAAGAAAAAGAAGCTTGAAAGAATTGCCAGAAGAAAGGCAATGTTGAAGCAGAAAACAGAAGCAGCCATCGGGCAAACGACCGATTACAACAATTAAGATCATTTGGCGAGAGCACCGCGGTGCTCTCGCTTTTATTTTAACGTTTTTTCCTATTCCTATTGCATTTTCCTTTAATATGAGCTATGATATTATCATAAACCCGATCAACCCCGGCTTTATAATTCACACTTTTGGAGGTTATTATGAAAAAGTCTTACAAGAAGATCATAGGCCTTACTCTTTGCATAATTATGTGCATTGGTATGCTTACGTCCTGCGGCGCTACCTCGTTCAGCAAGGCAAAGAAGAACGCCGGCGCAATGGCAGAAAAGTTGGTAGACGAAGGCTACTATTCCATAGTAGTTGACAGCACATACATTCAGGATGAGTTTGACGATGACGTTCATCTTTACGGTGTTAAGACTGCAGTAATGGCAACTCATTTCCGCAACTACGATGACTTGGCTGTTATTCTTTACTGCGACTCAAGAGCGAACGCAAAGAAGACCTATAACGAATTTATTGAATTGAAGAACGAAGACCCCGGTGAATTCGAGGGATTTGTTGTAAAGAGAAGTGGTAAGATGGTATTTGCCGGCACTGAGCAGGCGTGGGAGGATGCCACCGAGGGTCGCATTCGCGATATTATACTTGGCACACTTGCAACCATCGTTATCGCAGGCGCTGTTGTTGTAGCGCTCGTTGTAGTTGTTCTTATCGGCTTGATCATCAGCAAGATCAGCAAGAAGAGAATGAAAGCTAAGCTTACCAAGGAAATCACGGCTACTATTGAAGCAGCCGCTGAAGAAGCTCCCGTTGAGGAAGCACCCGCAGAAGCACCCGCTGAGGAATAATTTATATTAAGCGAACACTTTTGGCGAGAGCACCGCGGTGCTCTCGCTTTTTTCTTTTGCTTCGGTTATGCAAAGTAGCAAAGACTGCAAGTATTTACCGCCGCGAAGGGCTTAATTTTTATCTGTTTTTTTCTTTCCTGTTGCTTTTTTAAAGAAAGTGCGCTACAATAATATTATAAGCCCGATCAACCTCGGCTTTATAATTTATACTTTTGGAGGTAATTATGAAAAAGTCCTATAAAAAGATCATAGGCCTTGCTCTTTGCATCATTATGTGCCTTGGCTTGCTTACCGCTTGCGGCAGCTCTGAGCTTGGCGAATACGAGAATAATCCCCATGCGCTTCAATCTATGCTTCATAACAGCGGTTATCAGGCTGTAATTGAGGATGGCTCTTACTACAACGGCGAGTACATAAACGGTGAATACGGCCCTACGTTCTTTAACATTGAAACTGTTGTTACTTGTACGAATTACTCCTATGAAGAGGCCGCTGTATTCTTCTACTGCGAGTCCGAAGTCGATGCAGAGGATAACGCGGACAACATCTCCGGGTTCTTTGCAACAAATTCTGATTTGTCCTCAATAAACCTCATTGTTAAGACAAGCGGCAAGGTTGTTTATGCCGGCACTGAGGGGGTCTGGGAGCACGTTGTAAGCCAGGCAGAAGGTTCTTCCGGCATTAGCATTAAGACAGATCTCAATATCAGCGTAGTTGCAATTATTGTTATTATCGCTGTTGCACTCCTTCTTATCGGTGGCGCGATCCTTGTTGGCGGTATAATTCTCATTATAATCGTTATCATTATCATTTCCGTTATCAAGAAAAAGAAGAAAGCTAAACTTGCAAAGCTTAACAGCACGCAAAACAGCAAGACAGAATAACACCTGACCTTTACCTTTTATGCGAGAGTGCCACAACACTCTCGCTTTTTTTATTAATTGTGTACAACCGATTTTAAGAAAATTAAAAAATATTTGATAATACAGCTTTAATTTATTGACATTTTGTTAAAGATGCGTTAATATATTACTATAAATCCGATTAACCTCGGCTTTATAATTTTACTTTGGAGGTTATCATGAAAAAATTTACTAAAAAGCTTATATGCTTTACGCTTTGCGTTCTTATGTGCATGAGCGCGCTTACCTCTTGCGCATCCATTCCCTTCAGACAGGCAAAGAAGGATGCCGATAAGCTTGCTGAAAAGCTTGAAGATGCAGGCTACGAAGCCTACGCGGTCAGCGGCTCACTTTTCGACTACGTTGAAGACACTCTTAAAGAGACCTACGGCGTTGTAGGTGCTAAGGCTGCGGTTACAGCTTATGATGCAGAAAAAGATGAGACAGGCGGTGTATTCTTCATCTGCGATAGCGGTATCGATGCAATGAAGTCCAAGTCCGCTCTTAAGGATTATGTAAAAGAGAACTCGGATGAGTTTGAGGACGAAGAAGAGAGAATCGTTGTCAGAAGAAGCGGCAAGCTCGTTTACGTTGGTTCTGCAAAGGCTTGGAGAGCAGCTAAGGCTCCTACCGTTGGTGGCGTTATCCTTGGTATCTTTGCATTCACCGCTGTTGCGGTTATCGCTCTTGCAATCGTTGCAGGCGCTGTTATCATCCTCATAATTGTTATGAAGAAGATGAAGGCAAAGAAGGCGGCAAAGCTTGCAGCACAGAACGAGATCATCGTTGAGGCTCCCGTTGAGGAAGCTCCTGCTGAAGCTGCTGTAGAAGCTCCCGCTGAAGCTCCTGCTGAAGAATAATTTTTTCATTAGCTTAATATCAAGGGCATCGCATTTGCGATGCCCTTTTCTACGTTCAAAAATTACAGGATAAAAGCCCGCTTTGCCGCTCTTTTATATTGACAAAACAAATGCCGCGAGGTATCATATAATCAAGAAGACTACGACAGGGGGATTCCTTATGGATCAGGCAAAAATGAAACTGCGCTATAACGAGCAGCCGCCAAGGGAAGAAAGCTTTGAGGAGCTTGCAACCGAGGAAGGCGGCATATGGGAAAGATGGAGCTTGCCGCTCGGAAACGGATACTTTGGCGCATCATATTACGGATATACCGACGAGGATAGGATCCAGATAACCGAAAACTCCCTTTGCAACCCATATTCTATCCCCACAACAATTCCGCACACTCGCACCAACGGTAACTTCGGATTATCAAGCTTTGCGGAGATATATATTGATTTTGGGCATAGGGATGCCGCAGAATATGAAAGATACCTGGATATTGACCGCGCGATAGCCGGAATCAGATACACCGCTGATGGCACTGTGTTTGAGCGAGAGCTTTTCACAAGCTACCCCGATCGCATAATGGCGATGAAGATCAAGGCAAACAAGCCGGGAAAGATATCCTTCTTTGCGCGCGCCGTGATCCCCTACCTGCGCGATTACGCCGTTGACCCGGGCGACGGCTTTGGCAAGCGCGGAGGTGTTACCGTAAATGATAGCACCATCACCCTTTCGGGCTATATGGACTACTACGGGATAGCATTCGAGGGGCAGATAAAGGTGTTTGCTGACGGCGGGGAGCTTTCCTGCGAGGAAGGCGGCATACGCGTTGAGGGGGCAGACGAGGCGACACTCCTCTTCTCCTGCGGAACGAATTACAAGCTTGAAAGCCGCGTTTTCTTAGAGAGCGACCCGAAGAAAAAGCTCTCTCCCTACGAGCATCCGCACGCAGCTGTTACAAAGAGAATAAATGATGCTGAGAAAAAGGGATATGACAAGCTCCTTGAATCTCACCTTCAGGATTACTGCGAGCTTTACGGGCGCACAAGGCTCACCGCCGGCGAGGAGCGCTCAAGCACCCCCACAAACAAGCTAATTGAGGAATACAAGGCAGGAAAAGAGAGCCGATACCTTGAGCTTTTGCTGTTCCAATACGGAAGGTACCTGCTTATCAGCTCATCAAGGCAGGGCGCACTCCCCGCCAACCTGCAGGGTGTGTGGAACAGATACGTTTCTGCACCTTGGAGCGCAGGCTATTGGCACAACATCAACGTGCAGATGAACTACTGGCCTGCCTGCGCGGCAAATCTTGCCGAAACCTTCCTTTCCTACGCAGATTACAATCAGGCATATATGCCATCGGCAAAGCAGAATGCCGACAGATGCATAAAGAATAACTACAGCGCAAGCTACACCGAGGACGGCACGAACGGCTGGATCATCGGCACGGGCGGATGGCCCTACGTGATCGAGGGTTTTGAGAAGATCAACCACTCCGGCCCCGGCACAGGCGCGTTCACTTCCCTGCTTTTCTGGGATTACTATGATTACACGCGCGATAAGGATTTCCTTAGATCAGTTGCCTACCCCGTGCTCCGAGATATGTCGGTATTCCTCTCCAAAACACTAACAGAGTGCGAGGGCAAGCTTTTAACATACCCTTCCGCCTCCCCCGAGATCACCCACGAGGGCAAATATTTTGTTACACGGGGATGCGCCTTTGACCAGCAGATGATCTATGAGAACCATAAGCGCACGGTTGAGGCGGCCGAGATCCTTGGCATCAAAGACCCGACGATCGAGAAATTCAAAGCCGAGCTCCCCCTGCTTGATCCGGTTATTATCGGAGAAAGCGGTCAGGTTAAGGAATTCAGGGAGGAAGGCAAATACGCGGAATTTGGCGAATACAAGCACCGCCACGTTTCCCAGCTTGTTGGAATGTTCCCCGGCACACTGATCAATGCCGACACGAAGGAGTGGATCGAGGCGGCGAAGGTAACACTTACCGAGCGCGGTCTTGGTAGCTCGGGTTGGTCTCGCGCACACAGGGTGCTTTTGTGGGCGCGCGCAGGCAGAGCTGATATGGCGAGCACAATTTTGCGCTCGATCATCAAGGTGAATATAATGCAAAACCTTTGGGATCAGCATCCGCCCTTCCAGATAGACGGAAACTTCGGCTACACCGCAGGCATCTGCGAGATGCTTTTGCAAAGCCACTCAAGCTCGATAGACCTTATTCCCGCGCTTGCTGAGGGCTGGGATAACGGAAGCTTTGAAGGACTTGTGGCGCGCGGCAACTTCGTTATCGGTTGCGAATGGCAGAACAGGGCCGTAACCAAGATAAGCGCAAAAAGCCGTGCCGGCGGCAGGCTCTCCATTCGCGAGCGCGGTATCGCTAAGGCTACAATAACGGTGAACGGCGCACCCTACACCGAGGGCGGCATTGATCCCGATATCCTAAGCCTCACCACCTCCCCCGGCGACCTTGTTGAGATCGTGTTCTAAAGGATGCTTGCCTGCGAGCATAACGTTACGAGGGCTACACCGAGGGCGTCGCAATGCACGGCATAACGTAACCTTTGCCACGGCGAATACGTCACTTATATAAAAAGAGGAAGCATTTTGGCTACAAGCCGACCTGCTTCCTCTTTTTTTCGACATATTCACCTTTATGAAGCATATTCACAAAAGGTGAATTCTATATGCTTTCGCTATGCCCGATCCCAATGCGCTCTCCTTTAAGGATAGCACTTAGACTTCCTCTATAATCGTGAACTCGTGGAAGGTACACGGGCCTTCGCACGCGGTGAATCCGAGATGCATCGGATTCGGGAACTCATCCCACTCAACGTCAAAGGTCTTGTCCTCTACCGAAACGGTGATCTTTTTATCGCCGAACTTTATAATGCATTCAAGCTCGGTGGTGTTCGGCTTCCACTCCACAAAGTGTATCTTCTTGGTGCGGATAGGCCTTTCCACTCTTTCGGGCCAGGGCTCGATCCTCCAAACGTTAACGCCGCCAACGTAAACGCACACCTCAAAGTGAAGGCCGTACATAGAAAACTCATCATCCCACGCAATATCGTTTGCAAAAACGAAGCAAGGCGCTCCAAGACCGGAGAAGCTGCACACCGCCTTAACGGTGGTGCCGGGCGCGTATGCCTTCTTCGAGATAACGCTGATATAATCGTGGTCGCCGATCTTCTCGTTATATTCATTCCTCAAAATGCCGTTTTCTTCAATATATTTAACTCTATCCTTCGTGTGCGGCCCAACCGCATAAACAAAGTCTTTTTTCCATTCGTCAGTGTGGAATTTGTATTTTTGTGTCATAAGATATCACTTTTTCCTCTAATGCTTTCTTTCATTGTTTTGCAGCTTGAAATCAACAATCTCCTTATTCTACCGCAAAGATTACGATACCTTTTAAAAGTTTCTTCTGTTATGGCATTGGTATTAAACAACAATTTTAACCAACCTTCTGTTTCACCACATTCTTTGAGTGCTATCTCAAATTTAGAAACCATATCAGGCTTGCTTTGTCCATAATTTGCCTCACATATATTAGCGTATATACTGCTTGAGCTTTTTCGGAGCTGAAAAAGAGTGTTAGATGATGCTTTAATACTTTGACAAAGCAATTCTGTATCAATAGCAAGTTGTTCCGAATAAATCAATAAATAGTTCTTTGGCATAATACCACCCCTTTGAATACATTATACCATATTCTAACTAAAAATCAACGGCTTGCCGTTGTATATCATCAATTCCGCAAGGAATTGTATATCATCCGCTCAAAACAAACACTTTCTTGTTTTGAGCGAGCATATCATCAAACCGCAGAAAAGATTATACACGGCTATGCCGTGATGATATCCAGCTCCTCTGGAGCTGATGATATGCACGCTAAAGCGATGATGATATGCCAAACCTGCGGTTTGGATAAAAAATAAATGCAGAATGTTCCCATTCTGCATTTATTTTTGGAGCGGATTACGGGGCTCGAACCCGCCACCTCGACCTTGGCAAGGTCGCGCTCTACCAAATGAGCTAAATCCGCAATGGTGCCTCCGATCGGAATCGAACCAACGACACGAGGATTTTCAGTCCTCTGCTCTACCAACTGAGCTACAGAGGCATATCGGGTGGCGACTCGGATGGGGCTCGAACCCACGACCTCTAGCGTGACAGGCTAGCGCTCTAACCAACTGAGCTACCAAGCCATCCCGATAATAGAAAGTATTAGCAACACTGTGCTTTTACTTTCTTGGTGGAAAGTACAGGGCTCGAACCTGTGACCCTCTGCTTGTAAGGCAGATGCTCTCCCAACTGAGCTAACCTTCCGTTAAACGCTTAAATAGTATATCAAATCAATTTGCATTTGTCAACCCCTTTTTCAAAAAAATATAAATTTTATTGTTTTTTTCTGTTTTGGGGGTGTTTTTTGCCGTTCTAACCTTTCTAATAAATTAGAGCGGCTTTTCTATCGCTATTCATTTTGCAACAGTTTTTCGCCGCTTTTTTGTTTAGATTTGACAAAACAGAGGTGCAAAAATCGTTGTTTTGGTTATTGATATAAAGGATATTTTCTGCTAAACTATATATAGCCTAATTTTGTTTATAATAATATTTACATAAGGAGATTTTTTAAAATGGCAGGTCTTTCACTCAGACACATTTACAAAAAGTACCCCGGCGGCGTTGTAGCCGTTTCAGACTTCAACCTTGAGATCAGAGATAAGGAGTTCCTTATTTTCGTTGGTCCTTCGGGTTGCGGTAAGTCCACCACCCTTCGTATGATCGCAGGTCTTGAGGAGATTTCCGAGGGCGAGCTTTACATCGGCGACAGATACGTTAACGATATCGCTCCTAAGGACAGAGACATTGCGATGGTGTTCCAGAACTATGCTCTTTACCCCCACATGACCGTGTTTGATAACATGGCATTCGGTCTTAAGCTCCGTAAGGTTCCTAAGGAAGAGATCAAGCGCCGCGTTGAAGAGGCTGCAAGAATTCTTGACATCGCTCACCTTCTTGAGCGCCGCCCCAAGGCTCTTTCCGGTGGTCAGAAGCAGAGAGTTGCTCTTGGCCGTGCAATCGTTCGTAACCCCAAGGTATTCCTTCTTGACGAGCCGCTTTCCAACCTTGACGCAAAGCTTCGTGCGAGCATGAGAACCGAGCTTACCAAGCTTCACAAGAAGGTTGAGACCACCTTCATCTACGTAACACACGACCAGGTAGAGGCTATGACAATGGCGAGCCGTATCGTTGTTATGAGAGACGGTCTTATCCAGCAGGTTGACACTCCCCAGAACCTTTACGATTCTCCCTGTAACCTCTTCGTTGCAGGCTTCATAGGCACACCTCAGATGAACTTCATTACCGGTAAGCTTGTTAAGAAGGAGAACGACCTTTACGCAACGTTCGGTACTACTCTTCTTAAGCTTCCTGCAGACAAGGCTAACAACCCTGCGCTTAAGGAGTACATAGATCAGGACGTTATCTTTGGTATCCGTCCCGAGGCTATTCACGATGAGCCCATGTACCTTGAGACCCTTGCTGAAACCACTATGGACGTTAACGTTGACGTTACCGAGCTTATGGGTGCAGAGATCTATCTCTACCTCGGCTTCGAGGGTATGGAGGATGCTACCAACAATAAGAACATTATTGCAAGAGTATCTTCTCGTTCCACCGCTCGTTCCGGCGACGATATTAAGGTTGCCATCG